>NZ_FWWU01000009.1:592500-665000 GCF_900176165.1 Deinococcus hopiensis KR-140 | reverse complement strand
AAGTTCCGGTTTGAGACGAGCTTCGGGGTGCAGACCGAAAAACTGGTGCCCTTGCTGGTCCTGCATGGCGACGGGGTACAGGGCCTCGCCGAAGGAACGATGGAAGCCGCACCCATGTACCGTGAGGAAACCGTCGCCGGGGCCTTGGGCCTGCTGCGCGAGGTGTTTCTGCCGCGCGTCCTGGGCCAGACCTTCGCCAACCCGGAAGCGCTGGAAGCGGCGCTGGGGAGCTTCCGGGGCAACCGCATGGCGCGGGCGATGGTAGAGATGGCGGCGTGGGACCTGTGGGCGCGGACGCTGGGTGTCCCCCTGGGCACCCTGCTGGGCGGGCACAAGACGGAGGTGGAGGTGGGCGTCAGCCTGGGCATTCAGGCGAATGAGGCGGCCACCGTCGATACGGTACGCCGACATGTGGAGCAGGGCTACCGGCGCATCAAGCTGAAGATTAAGCCGGGTTGGGACGTGCAGCCAGTGGAGGCGACGCGCGCAGCCTTCCCCGACATTCGCCTGACGGTGGATGCCAACAGCGCCTACACGCTGGCCGACTCAGGCAGGTTGGCGGCGCTGGACGCCGCCAACCTGACGTACATCGAGCAGCCGCTGGCCTGGGACGATCTGGTGGACCACAGCGAGTTGCAACGGCGCTTGAAGACGCCCCTGTGTCTGGACGAGAGCGTGGCGAGCGCGGCCGACGCCCGCAAAGGGCTGGCGCTGGGGGCGGGGCGCGTGATCAACGTCAAGGTGGCCCGGGTGGGCGGGCACGCCGAGGCGCGGCGGGTGCATGATGTGGCGCGGGCCTTCGGTGCCCCCGTGTGGTGCGGAGGGATGTTGGAGAGTGGCGTCGGCCGGGCACACAACATTCACCTGTCGACGCTTCCCAATTTCGCCCTGCCCGGCGATACGAGCAGTGCCAGCCGCTACTGGGAGACGGACGTGATTCACGAGGCGCTGGAAGCGGCGGACGGTTTGATGCCTGTGCCGCAGGGTCCCGGCATCGGCGTTACCCTGAACCGCGAGTTTATAGGGCGGGTGTCGGAACTGTACGAGGAGTACCGGGCTTGAGCGCCGCGTCTCCCAGAACAGGGCCGTTCCGGCCCTTCGTCATCCGGGACGTGACGGACCCCTGGGCCATGCGGGCGCTGGAAGACGTACAGGTGGCCGCGTGGGGCTACGCGGACCGCGAGGTGCTGCCCGCCACCATGTTCCGCATCGGAGCGCATACGGGGGCCACCGTTCTGGGGGCCTATCCAGCCGAGGACGTGGACGCCCCCCCCTTCGGCCTGGCTTACGGGTTTCCGGCGCTGCAAGGCGGGCGACTCTGGCACCACTCGCACCTGCTGGCCGTTCATCCCGACTGGCGCGGGAGCGGCGCGGCGGTGGCCCTCAAGCTCGCGCAGCGGGAGCGGGCGGTCTCGCAGGGCCTGACACGGATGACCTGGACTTTCGATCCCCTCGTGCCTCGGAATGCCCGACTGAACCTGGGCAAGTTGGGCGCACGGGCGGTGCGTTACCACGCCGACTGGTACGCGCTGGGAGAAGACCCGGCGACCGCCTTTCCCGCAGACCGGTTGATGATCGAGTGGGACCTGACGCGGCCTCAGGCCGAACGACCCCCACCTTTACCGGAAGGCGAGTTTGTGCTGAAGGCTGGAGACGGTCGGCCCGCCTCTCCCCTCCCCCATCGGGACGCGCCCCGTTTGTTGGCTGAGGTTCCTCTCGACGCCTTCGCCCTACCTGAAGACGTTCGGCTGACCTGGCGGCTGGCTCTCCGCGCTGTGCTGGAGCCAGCCTTGGAGAACGGCTATGCGGTCACAGACCTGGCGCGGGAAGGCGAGCGGGCCTTCTACGTCTTGACCCGTTTACAGGAATAGGAAGGGGACGGGACACCGCGCGGTGTCCCGTCCCCTTCTCCGAACAGCCGAGCGCCGGAGCGGCGCTCCGCCTCAGTTCTCGGCCCCCTGCACTCCTCAGTACGTCGCGTTGAAAAAAGCTGTATCGCTGACCCAGTCCTGCTGTGGGATGGGCTGCTCAACGGGATTGACCACGATGCTCAGGGCCTGGGCGAGGCCCTTGCTGCCCTCGGCGTTCACCTTGGCGAAAGACTGGCCCGCGCTGAAGGTGCTGAGTTCCGACAGGTCCAGCTGGCGGCGACTGGCGACGACGAGCACTTTGTTCACGCCGGGGTTGCCGCTCACGTTGAACTGAAAGTTGCCGCCCGAGGGGAAGGAGCGGACCTCGCTCTTGCGAACGTAGTTGCTGCCGCTGAGGCGGTTGGGCAGGATCTGGTCCACGCTGCCGTCGGGGTCCACCGAGAACAGGTAGACGTAGGCGTTCTCGTTGACCTGCACCGAGATGCGGATGGGATCGCCGATGCGGTAGCTCGGCGTGCGGGTACCGCTGGGGTCCTTGTTGACCCAAACGTGCGCTTGGAGCGTGGTGGGCACAGGATTGACGATGATGCTCTGGGCGCTGATTTTGGGCGCAGCGAGGGCCGGGGTGGCGAGCGGAGCGAGCAGCGAAGCGGTCAGGGCGATCAGGATGGCAGGCTTCTTCATACGTCTCCTCGGGAGAAGCACCCGTGCAGGCTCTGCACGTTGTGGAGGTGTTCTCTTTGCTGGACCTAGCGTATTCCCCCCTGCCTGACGCCCGGTGAACAGCACCTGACGGAACGTGAGACAGGGCAGGTTTGGCCTCACGTTGCCCAGCACTCAAGGACAAAAGTTGGGGGGCGAAGTCTTTTCAGACCTCGCCCCCCAGACTGTGGCAGGGATACTAGGATTCGAACCTAGACAAACAGATCCAAAATCTGTTGTGCTGCCATTACACCATATCCCTAGAGTTTTCCGGCTCCCTCTGGAAGCGCAGTGAAGTATAGCGGGGCTTCAGGCGAAGGGTCAACCTCCCGGCGCAGGAACGGGGCGCGACTTCTCCACAAGGATCAGGCCCGCGAACTTGAGCAGCAACCGCTTTTGCCCTACCCCAGGGAAATAGGCCAGCACCTCGCGCCGCTCACCCTGCCCAAAACCCTGGAGAAAGACGCCATCACCGAATTTGGCGTGGCGCAGACGAAGGGGCTCGGTGGTGCTGACGGCCCGCTGAATCTCGCGGCTGGGAATGCCCAACCGGGCGCTGACCTCTGGCAGCGAAAGGCCATGCAGGTCCAGCAGTTCACGCGCCTGAAGGGGCCAGGAGGGCGGCAGCGCGGGCACCTCAGGCAGGGTAAGGGCGTCGGGTTCGGGCTGGGGAACGGCCTCCACGCCCAGCACGGCTTCCAGAAAGGCGCGGGTGGCGTGCTTGTCGGTGGGGCGACGCTCACCGCTGCTCAGGAAGGGCGCGTAGCAACGGCTGACCGCGACGCACTCGTAGCAGCCGTGCGGCTCCTTGCAGCAGGTTTTGGCAGTGAGTTCCAGGCCCCGCCGCAGCAACTCGTCCATGTTCTCAAAGGCGCGGCGAGACACGCCCAGGCCGCCCAGCCAATCGTCGTACAAAAAGAAATAGTTGTCGCGTTCAGCGCGGAAGGCCCCCGAAAGATCGTTCTCGTCGCAGGCCACGCGCTCGGGCGTCACTTTTTGCAGCAGGTGCTTGAGGGTGTGGGCCACCGCTGTGGGCTGCTCGGTGGCCCGGGCGTCCACACCGATTTCGAGGGCGGCGGTGCGGAACGGCGGCAACTCCAACGCTTCCTCGTAGGGATGCTCGGAGAGCTTGTGGTCCTGCATCCTGTCCTGAATGCGGCCTGAGCAGGTGCGGCAGACCCGCTCGGTGGGGTCCGGCTCGCGGTCACAGCCGGTGCAGACGCGCTCAAAGACTTGGCGCATCATCATGTACCCCGTGTAACGGCGGCGGATGACCACCTCGCCGTGGCGGTAGGCGAGCGGCCCCTTACGGACCCAGTCGCCCATCTTCACCGGGCTGACCTCAATGGAATACAGCCCCCGGGTAAAGAGGTTGGCAGCGCTAAACTTCTCCACCAGAATGGCCGTGCCGGGGGGGTGGTCCTCCCAGCGCGTGACCTTGTAACCCTGGCCGTCCAGCGTAAAGACCGCCCCTTCGTGCTTCTCGGTCAGGGCGTAGTGCTGACTGGGGGATTCGAGCGGGGCGTCGAACGCCCGCATTCCCTTTTGCGCCCACTCGCCTTCCTCGATCACGGCGAACTTGGCGCTGCCCTCTCCGCGCAGGTTCCAGTAGCGTGGACCGGGCAGGACCTCGGCGGGAAGACCGGCGGCCTTGAATTCCTCGTTCGCGCGGTCCCGGTGGCGGGGCGAGAGGTAGGGATTGGCAGCCTCCACCACGGCCTTCTCGATGGGGCCGGTGACCAGCTCGCGGAAGTTCCCAGCGTTGGAGTAGAAGGCGTCCACGGGCTGCGGCACGCCCTGCTCGTTGAGTGCAGGGAGGTACAGCACCAGCCCCGGCACCACCCGCCCGGCCCGGCCTGCCATCTGCCGGAAGGCCATACGCGAGCCGGGATAGCCGTCGATCATCACGACTTCCAGGTCTCCAATATCTACCCCGGCTTCCAGCGCATTGGTGGCGAACATGACCCCGCTTTTGGCGCGGCGGAACTCGGTCAGCCGGCCCTCGCGGTCCGAGGTGCCCGCCATATAGAGGTGGACGTGATCGCGGTACAGGGCCTGGGCGCGGTAGGTGGAATACAGCCGAGCGGCGCGCGAGCGGCCCCGGAAAAAGGCGAGCACCTTGAGCCCCCGCTGAATGCTGGCGCTGACCACAGCGTCCCAGAAGCGGCGCGGTTGCCCCCGGTGGTCGGCCAGGTAGTAGCGCTTGCCGTGCCGGGCCGCGCCGGAGTCGCAGACCTCCACCGCGTCCGCGCCCGTCAGTTCCCGCGCGAACTCGGCGGGGTTGCCGATGGTGGCGGTGGACAAGACCACCTGCGGACTGGCTCCCAGCGCCCGCGCCAGGTCCAGCAGTCGCTGGAGCATCCCCGCCACCTCAGAGCCGAAGCCGCCCCTGTAGGTATGGGCCTCGTCCAGCACGATAAAAGACAGGCGGCGTAGGAAGTCGCGTACCCGGGGGTGGGTCAGGGACCAGTGGAGCTTGTCGGGCGTGGCCGTGACCATGCGGACCTCGGGGCGGAAGACGTCACCGGGCTGGGCGTTGCCCTGAAAGGCGGCAACGTTCCAGGAAAAGCCTCCGCGCTCCCGAAAAGCGCTCAACTTGTCGCGCTGGTCCTGTCCGAGCGCGACCAGCGGATACACGAAGAGGGCCGTGGCCTGCGGGTCGCGCTCCAGCCGCTCAAAGACCGCCGGGAAAAAGGCCCCCGTCTTACCGCTCGCCGTCGGGGTGGTCACGATGACGTGCTCGCCCGCGTGCATTCGGCGGTATGTCTCGGCCTGGTGGCTGTAGACCTCGGGGAAGCCGAAGCCGCGCGTGACCGCCCCAGTCCAGCCCAGTTCCGCCGCCTTCAAGGTCCGGGCAGGGGCCGATTCCTCCTCGTGCAAAAGCACCGCCCCGCTGCCCAGAATGTCGCGCAGAAAGCCCTCCAGGTGGGCATAGGGCGGGCGGGCGGGCAACACGCCTTCCAGTGTAGGGCGGGGCGGAGGGCGCGTGGGAAGCGAAATTACGGTGGGGTGAGAAGCGGGGAGCGGTTGGGCGACTTCGCGCCTGGCACGCCCCCTCCTCTCGGGCCGTACCCGTCACCCCTGGGCTCGCCCGGCCCTCTCTTCTGCACAACCCTGTGCGTCCTGCCTGGAGAGAGGTCAAAAGCCATCTCGGTCGCCCTCCTGCTTACATCACGCTGCCGCTGTCGCGCAGCAAAATTGGGGCCTGAAATGCCGCGGGCAGCCACTCCGCCTGCGGGTGCATGGCGTCCGGC
Source organism: Deinococcus hopiensis KR-140 (assembly GCF_900176165.1). Classification (NCBI taxonomy): domain Bacteria; kingdom Thermotogati; phylum Deinococcota; class Deinococci; order Deinococcales; family Deinococcaceae; genus Deinococcus; species Deinococcus hopiensis. The sequence goes on along the minus strand of NZ_FWWU01000009.1, from coordinate 659,173 downwards.
GGGCAGGAGCGCACGCAGGCCATGCAGCCGGTGCAGGCGGCGAGGTTGAGCAGCAGCATGACGCCGCCCTCGGGCTTGAATTCGCGGGTAATGGCCTCGGTGGGGCAGACGTTTGCGCAGACCGGGCAGTCGATGCACGTGTCGTCCACCAGGGGTGCAGGCCAGTGGACGGCGGCGTCGGGAGCGGGGACAGGCCTGAGGGCAGCGGCCCGCCAGCGCCATTCCTCGGGCACGCGCTGCTGAGGCTGGCTCCAGTCCACGAAAGGCAGGGGCCGCTCGGGCAGGGCCTGGGCCACCTGCTGGCGTCCGGCACGGAAGAGGGCGGCAAAGGCTCCCCGGCGCGAGAGCTTCAGGCCCAGATTGTGGTCCTCGGAGGTCGCGCGCCGGACCGTCACCTGCGTGGGTTGCCCGGTGGGCGCGCGGAGGGCCTGGGCTTCCTCCACCACGCGGCGCACCCGTTCGGGCACATCAGGGGCACCGACGGGGCAGGCGGAGCACTCCCCGTGTACCAGTGTGAGCGGCGTTCCCCACGCTCCCGCGGCGGCCACCACAGCGGGCGTGACCCGGCCCAGGCAGGTCAGGGACGGACCACCCGCGCCGCTTTGCGAGCAGGTCAGGGACGCCACGCCACCTGCATCCTGCCGGGCGTCCCGCACGCTCTGAAGGGGGGCCATCAGGTCATATTCCAGCGCTCCCGAGGGACAGACCTGTACGCACAAGCCGCAGCCTGTACAGCGCGCCGGGTCAATGGACACGCTCTGCCCGAGCGGCCCGAGGACGATGGCCCCGTGGGGGCAGGTGGCGTGGCACGCGTCGCAGCCGCCCACCGCCTGCCGCTCCAACAGGCAGCGGGGCGGCGTGTACCTCGGCAGTGGATCGCCGTACTCACTCGCCTGTTCCAGCATGTTCCCCAGCACGCGCCGAGTCTAGAGCGGGGACAGCGGGACAAGTGGGACCTGCGTTGGACTGGACTCAACTTTTGGGAAAGACGGGCATGCCGGTGGTCTCAGCACGGAGGCCTACTCCCGCGAAGGCCAGCGGCGCGTGTCCCGCCCGGACCACGCTTGACGCTGCGCCGGGAGCGGGGAGCGAGCGCACAGTGGAGCGGGCGCACAGACGCCGGTGGGCAGGGCCGCGAGTTGCGCCGCGCCGAACTGCGCGGGCATCCCACCCAGGCCCGCGCAGTTCACCGGGCCACCGTTGTCCACCACGAGGATGCGGCTCCCTCCGGATTCCTCCTCGGCCGAGCGCACAAGCAGATTGGCGTCCTCGATGTGGAAGGTGGAGGCGGAACCATGAAGCGGCACGTGCCCGCCATACGAAGCGAATAGGGGCGCAAGGAGCAGGGCGTCAGGGTGGGCGTCACTGAGGTCTGTGGCGGGAAGGGCCCTGAACATGGGGCCATTGAAACGAAGGCCACGGCGGACGGCGGCGACCTAAAGACAACAGGGAAGGCAGCGCCTCTTCAAACGCCAAGCCCGCCTCAACCACACCTCACCCGGCCTTCGGGTTCGCGGAGCGACAATGCACCTATGTTGGATGACATCATGGACCGCGTGCGCCGCGGAGCCGAGCGGGTACAGCGCCGGGGCGAGGAAGTCGCTCAGAGCACCCGGCTGAGGCTGGAAGTGTTTCAACTGAACCGTGAACTCGATTCGCTGTATGCCCGCCTGGGCCGCTCATACCATGGGGGGGCCGACGCCGAGATGCTGGAGGGCATTCGCGAGGAAATTCGCCGTGTGGACGAGGAAATCCAGGCGCGCGAGCGGCTGATTACAGAGCTGAATGCTGAGCCCGTGGAAGGCGAGGAAGAACCCCAGGAGCCGGGGCACTCGTCTATTGTCCGGGTGTCGGCGGAACCTTCCGCCGTACAGACGCAGGGCGCTGTCCCCACCAGCACTTCCGCCGAACCCACCATCCCCGACGCCATGCCGCGTCCCGGGGACCTCCGCCTCGACAAGTCTGGCGACTGACCTTACGCCTGGCCTGCACCTTTGCTCCGCCACACATCCGGCTCACCTGGGGTCTACTGAGCTGGGGACCATAACGGCCCACAGGGACAACCGCTCATTCGGGGCGCCGTCACCGAGGTGCGGGAGCCTGGCAGAGCGACGTGGGCGGTCCTGGGCGGACCTTTGAGGGACGCGCCTTTCAGTCGGCGCTGGCCGGCCTGGAAGCCGGAGCCCCGTGCTGGTGACTTACCGCGGGCCCCAGGTCTGCATCACGGGCGCGGAAGACGGCACCTATTGACCGTTGACCGCGGCATAAATCGGTATGAATTCCAGTGGGACGTTCTGCATGCTGGCCATTTTCCCCGTGACCCGGGGTGCGGAGGACCGGTGCGAACTTACGCCGGGATCAATAATCCCCTGGCGTTCAGCGACCGAAACCTGCCGGTGATGCGCTTTGTCTGCCGCGACACGGGCATCACCGGCCATAAGGACAACGACGAAGGGGCGGACCGGGCGCGAGCTGCCCGGTCCGCCCTTTGCCCGCCTGGGAACTACAGGTCCCGGCGGCTGAAGCGCCACATCGCCAAGCCCACCGCCAGCAGGGCGTATACCCCGGACCACAGCAGCAGGGTGGGGAGAATCGGTGTGCTGCCAAAGAGGGGATTGGCCCCGCGCGCCACCTCCCCGATGTTGCGCAGGGCAGACGGCTGGAGGTAATAGCTTGCGCCGAGCCACAGCGCGTTGGTGGGCATCACGATATTGGCCAGCCGTGACAGGATGGTCAGGGTGGGACTATCGGCGAAGGTCCCGATGCTCCCCATGATCCCGCCCGCAAAGCCCACGCCATACAGCACGAACACGCCGATCCCGTTGGCGAGGGTGGTAAAGAGGGTGCTGCCCAGCACGGTCAGGCCCGTGACGAGCACCATCGAGAGCAGCATCAGCCCCGTGGCGGGCAGCGGTGAGGGCGGCACGAAGCCGGTGATCAGCTTGATGCCCACCAGGAGGGCCGCGCTCACGAGCGCCACATACACCACATTCACCGTCATGAACCCCAGCCAGCGGCCCAGCACCAGCTCGGCGCGGGTGATGGGCCGGGCAATCACCGACTGCATCACGCCGTTTTCCACGTCGGCGCTGATCGCCCCCACGGTGGACAGCACGGCCATCAAAGACCCCAGGAAAAACACCAGGTACATTCCGAAAATGGTGGCGTACATGACCGGCAGGTTGGACAGACCGCTCACGCTGCGGCCGTCCAGGCCAGCGCTGGCCGCCCGCTGATCGAGGTTCTGGTCCAGGCGGAGGACGCCGTACAGGTAAAACCCGACGAAGGCGGCGGTAAGCAGCAGCAGCACCACGACGAGCCGTTTGCGAACCGCCTCGCGCAACGAGAGTTCAGCGATGAGCAGGGCGTTACGCACGGGCTGCCCCCAGTCCCCGGGCCGCTTCCGGTGTGTCCTCGATCAGCTCCAGGAACATCGTCTCCAGGTCCGGGCGCTGCGGAGTCAGGGCGTAGAGCCGCGCGCCGTGTGCGTGAATGGCGTCGGCCAGCGCAGGCACCGTGTCCTCGTGCGTGAGCCACAGGGTCACGTCAGCACGGCCTGGGGTGTTCTCATCGGTGTGGCGGACCTCACCGAGCCGACCCAGGACCGCCAGCAATTCGGGCGTCAGGCGGTCCACCCGCAGGTTCACCGGCAAAACGCCGCCCATCAGCTCGCGCATGGAGCCCTGGCGCAGCACACGGCCCGCCTTGACGAAAGCCACCCGGTCACAGACCTGCTCGACTTCCGAGAGCAGGTGCGAGTTGAGAAACACGCTCACACCCTCGCCGCGCAGCCGCTCGATAATCTCGCGGACCTCCACGCGCCCGATGGGGTCCAGCGCGCTGGTGGGCTCGTCCAGAAAGACCAGGCGGGGCTGGGCCAGGATGGCGCCTGCCAGCCCCGCACGCTGAAGCATGCCCTTGGAGTAGCCGCCCAGCGCCTCGTGCCCGCGCCCGCCCAGGCCCACGGCTTCCAGGACACGCGGCACCTGCATGCGGACCTCGGCGGCGCTCAGCCCAGCCAGCCGCCCGTGAAAACGCAAAAATTCCTCGCCCGTCATCCAGGTCTGGAAGCGAAACTGCTCGGGCAAGAAGCCCAGGCGGGCGCGCACGGCCGGGTTCATGGGCGAGCCGCCCAGCACGCGCACCTCGCCGCCGGTGGGATGCACCAGGCCCAGCAGCATCTTGACGGTGGTGCTCTTGCCCGCCCCGTTGGGTCCCAGGAAGCCGAACACCTCGCCGTCGCCCACCGTCAGGCTCAGGCCGTCCACCACCGCCCGCCCCCGGTAGACCTTGCGTAACTCGCGCGTTTCGATGGCCGACATGGGGCCCAGCATAGAGGCCATGGCCGCGCCGCGAATGCATCAAAAGGGGGAGAAGGCGCGGGGTGGGGCAGACGCATTCTGCCCCGCGGCCTGGAGAACAACCAGGGGCGTGAAGTTGCAGTGCCAGGCAGGACAGATTGAAGGTCCTTCCGAACGAGCGTTCGCTTCACGGGGCCAGAAAAATCACACAATGGTCAACGGGGGAATAGCTTTCACCCTGAACTTCCTGAACAATGACCCCTATGTCTTCCGCCCGCCCGGAACCGGTGCCTGCACCGCCCGGCGCTCCCCTGCCCTTGCGTGAAGCGTTGGAGTCGGCGCGAACCCATGCGGCGCGGGCCGCCGCCTACCTGGCGCTGGCCCGGCACTACCGCGAACGCTCGCTGCCGCTGGCGCTGCCGCTGGCCCAGGCTGCGCTCGACTGGGCCCTGCTGGACGCCGAGCCGGGCATCACGGTAGAAGCCCTGGTGACGCTCGGCTACGTGCAGGTGGGGCAGGGCCAGCAGGAACAGGCGTTCGGCCACCTGGCGCTGGCGCTGGACCTCGCGCACGAGCACGGACTGCGGCACCTCGAGTCGCAGGTGCGCAACACCCGGGCGGTGGCGCGGCTGATTGCGGGGGACCTTCCCGGCGCGCGGCGTGACCTCATGGACTCACTGCGGCTGGCGCAGGAGGCGGGGCACCCGCAAGACCTCCTGACCGCGCACATCAACCTGAGCCACCTCAACAACCTGGCCGGGCAGTATGGAGACGCCCTGCACCAGCTCAATCTGCTCGAAGAGCAGCTCAACGGGCAGGAGGAGGGAGAGCTGCAGTACATGCGGCTGTACCTGTTTGAAAACCGCGCCCACATCTACCTGAACCAGGCCCGCGAGGCCCGGGCGCGGGGGCGCGGTGACGCTGAACGGGAAGCACGCGCACGCAGCGAGGGGTACCTCCAGGCCATCCGCGACGCCATGCGCGGCCATCCGGACCGCCTGATCGCGCTGACCACGGCCACGCACGCCGCCCGCCTGGCCCTGCTCGCCGGGGATGTGGACGCCGCGTGGCGGCACGCGCAGGCGGCGCTGGGGCACCACCTGGAACTGGGTCAACAAACGTATCTGGACGCGCACCTCGTCGTGGCCGAGGTCTGCGAAGCGCGGGAAGAACCGGAGCGGGCCCACCTCCACTACCGCGCGGCCCTCGACGCCGCGCGGCAGCAGGGGCGGCACCGCGACGTTCAGGACATCTTGCAGAAGGTGGCGCGGCTGCATGAAGCCCAGGGCCACCTGGAAGCGGCCCTGGGCACCTACCGCGAGGCGGTGAACACCGTGCAGGGTGCCCTGACCCTGCTGGCCCAGATTGAACAGCGCAACAGCGACCTGATGCGCGAGCTGCGCCAGGCCCGTGCCGAGGCGCACAGCTGGCAGGAAAGTGTGCGCCTGGCCGAGACCCAGGCGCGTCAGGACGCCCTGACGGGACTGCTCAACCGCCGGGGCCTGCACGACGCCCTGCTGCGCTTGGAGCGCGAGGACGGTCCGCTGCTGCTGGCCCTGTTTGACATCGACCACTTCAAGCACGTCAACGACCGCCACTCTCACGCGGTGGGCGACGCGGCCCTGCAGGCGGTCGCCAAATGCCTGTGCGACCACCTGCCCGATGGAGCCTTTCTGACCCGCTACGGAGGTGAGGAATTCCTGCTCGTCGTGCCGGCGGTGCCGCACCAGCCCGGCGAACTCGTCGAGCAGATGCGCGCGGCGGTGGAGGGCTCGGGCTGGAGTGACCTGCCGCCCGGCCTGTCCATCACCATCAGCGCGGGGTACGTGGTGGCCAGCCACCGTCACGGCGACCATGTGCGCGGCGCCCTCGCCCAGGCCGACGACCACCTCTACCAAGCCAAACGGGCGGGACGCAACCGGGTGCATCCGCCTGTGGGCGGGGTCTAGGTGTCAAAAGGTCAGACCGCGCCACCACCTCAGGCTTTGGCCCTGCGGTGAGACGGTCTGACCGTTGCGGCCTCAGACGCAGTTTCAGCGGGTCAGGATGTCCTCGATGCGGACCAGCACCCCTTCTTCCAGCCGGACGCCCGCCGCCTTCACGGTGTCCTCAATCTGGCCCACCTTGGTCGCCCCGGTGATGACGCTGCTCACGCCCTTCTGGCGCAGAATCCAGGCCAGGGCCAGCTGCGCCCGGGTGATGCCCAGTTCATCCGCGATGGGCCTCAGGTCCCGCACCTTCTGAATGTTCTCTTCGGTCAGAAAGTTCTTGCCCCAGTTCTCGTTCTCGGTCAAGCGCGCGCCTTCGGGCTGACCCTCGTCGTACTTGCCGGTCAGCAGACCCATCGCCAGAGGACTCCAGACCACCAGGCCCACACCCGCCCGTTCGGTGTAGGGCAAGATTTCCCCCTCCACCCGCTCGCGCCGCAGCATGGAGTATTCGGGCTGCTCGGTGACGGGCGCATGTAGCCCGTGGGCCTTGGCAAATTCCACCGCCTCGGCGATGCGGGCAGCGGGCCACATGGAGGTGCCCCAGTACATCGCGCGGCCCGAGCGTACCACTTGATCGAAGGCCATCACGATCTCGTCCATGGGCACGCTGTCGTCGTAGCGGTGGGCGAAGTAGATGTCGAGGTAGTCGGTGCCCAGCCTCTTCAAGGATTTGTCGATGCTTTCCAGCACGTGCTTGCGCGACAGGCCCCGGTCATTCACGTCGTCGCTCATGGGCCAGAAGACCTTGGAGGAGATCACCAGCGTATGCCGGGGCAGTTCGCGCAGCACCGCGCCCATCATCTCCTCGGACTTGCCGCGCGCGTACACATCGGCCTGATCGAAGAAATTCACGCCCTCCTCGTAGGCTTTCAAGACGATGTCCCGCACCATCTGCTCGTCGTTTACGCTGCGGCCGTAGGTCTCCCAGCCGCCCAGCGCCACTTCGGAGACCTTCAGACCGCTTCTGCCCAGGTTGCGATATTCCATGCCCGCTACTTTACAGAGCAAAGCAGAGGGAAGCCGTCAGATGGAGACGCGGTTAAGATTCTGTGTCCCGGCGCTGCCCCTCCGCCCGTTCCCGCCGGTGGTCCGCGTACCACTGCGGCTGCGGGCCGTCAGGCCTGTGAAGCCGTACAGCTGCGCCAGCTCGCCGATATCCAGCCTCCGCCTGGTGCGCGGCAGCATGTTCCCGTCGGCGGCGAGGGCCGCCACGCCCCGAGGCGCATCGTGGCGCGCTTCCGTCTTCCGGGTGAGTTTCTCCTCGGTATGGACAGCCAGCAGGACCGCGGTTCTCATCCAGCCTGGCGCGACGCCCCATCACAGCGGTCCCGCGTTCCCGCAGCCTGTGCCCCAGGGCGTAGACGAGGGCGTTTTCGGCCGCTGTGCTGACCTCGTCGGGCAACCAGCCCAGCGGCCCGTCGGTGCGCCAGGTGGTGCCCGCGATCATCCCGCTTTCCTGCGCAGCCATCAGCTTCAGGGCCAGCAGGCTGCTCACGTCACCGCTGTATGCCCCCGCCCGCAGCATGTTTGGCCAACCCGTTCGGGGGTTCGTCCCAGACCTCGCCCCCGGCGAGGGCCGTGCGCGCCTCAGGCGCTGTTCACCAGTATATCCAGCCGCCCGTGTTCCCGCTTGACGTGCTTCACGACGGCTTTCACCTGCGCTGGGCCCGTCTGGTTACACCTGAAGGGCGTGGCCCATCCGCAGCATAGATGGCCTCGGCGGTGTCCTCGCCAGTGGTATCGGGAAGCGCCGCCACCGTGCTGTCTCCCCGGGTCCTGCGGGCGGTCAGGACGACGCGGGCCCCCGCGGCCCCCAGTTCGGGGGCCACCGCCCGGCCAGAGAGGATTCCACCGCGCGGACGCCTGCCATCTTCTCCTGTACGCGGCAACCAAAGGCAAAGGGAGCCGGACGCGCCCTGCCCCCGACTCCCTCCTCCCTGCCCGCCTTACTTGCCTGAATCGCGTTCCCGGCGGCTGATGCTCTCGGGCGTTTCCTCCAGCGCGATGCTGGCCATCAGGACCACCTGATCGCCGCGCTGCTCGACCTCCACGTTGCTGTTGCCCGCCGGGAAGTAGCGCTTGACCACCTCCAGCAGGTCGTTGCGCAGGGCGTCCACCTTGCCGGGCGGAATCTGGGCGCGGTCATAGGCAAGTACGAGTTCGAGGCGGTCTTTGAGCGTCTCCTTGCTGCGCCGCTTGTTCATCCAGGAAAACATCTCAGGCCCCCCCGAACAAACGGCGCAGGGCGGCGAGGAACCCCCGGTTCTCTTCCAGGTTGGGGTACGGCACGTCCTCGCCCTTGATGCGGCGGGCGGTGTCCATAAAGGCCTGCCCCGCCTTGCTCTTGCCCAGCACGGCGGGCTCGCCCACGTTGGTGCTGACCAGAATGCCGTCGTCCTCGGGCACGATGCCGATAGGCTTGACGCCCAGGATTTCCAGCACGTCGCCCTCACTGAGCATATTGCCGCTCGCCACCATCTTGGGCCTCAGGCGGTTGATCACCAGGCGAATTTCGCGGATCTGCTGCGCTTCGAGCAGCCCGATGATGCGGTCCGCGTCGCGTACGCTGGAGACTTCGGGGTTGACCACCACGAGCGCGCCCTGCGCCGGAGCGGCGGCGGTCTTGAAGCCCGATTCGATCCCAGCGGGCGAATCGATCAGGATGCGGGTAAAGCCCTCGTCCTCGATGAGCTGGCGCACCACGTCCTTAAAGACCTCGGGGTCCAGGGCGTCCTTGTCGCGGGTCTGGGAGGCGGGCAGCAGGTACAGCGTTTCCACGCGCTTGTCGCGGATCACGGCCTGCGAGAGCTTGCACTTGCCCTCCAACACGTCCACGAGGTCAAAGACCACGCGGGATTCCAGGCCCATCACCACGTCGAGGTTGCGCAGGCCCACGTCCACGTCGATGACGACGACCTTCTCGCCCAGCTTGGCGAGTGCCGCGCCTATGTTCGCAGTGGTCGTGGTCTTGCCCACGCCCCCCTTGCCCGAAGTGACGACGATGACCTTGGCATTCATAACGCCCGCCAGTCTACCCTGATGGGACGGCAAGGCGCGGCGGACCTGTCATCCCTGCGCCCCACTTCAAGCGGCAGCGTGGGATGTGATCCCGGTCCTACCTTCGCCGCCCCTTTCCCCTGTACACTTTCCGGTTGAGTCTCGTGCCCGGCGTGTTCCCACGCGCAGCGGTGCGTACGCGCGGAGGAACACAGCATGACGGTAGAAGAACTGCGGCCCACCGTGGCCGTTCCCAAAGTCGGATTTATTAGCCTCGGCTGCCCCAAGGCCCTGGTGGACAGCGAGCGCATCCTGACCCAGCTGCGGGCCGAAGGGTACGAGGTGGCGCCCAGCTACGAGGACGCGCAGGCGGTCATCGTGAACACCTGCGGCTTTATCACGCCCGCGGTTGAAGAGTCGCTGAGCGCCATCGGCGAGGCCCTGGACGCCACCGGCAAGGTCATCGTGACCGGCTGCCTGGGCGAACGCCCCGAGAAGATTCTGGAGCGGCACCCGAAAGTGGCCGCCATCACAGGCTCGGAAGCGGTGGATGACGTGATGGGCCACGTACGCGAACTCCTGCCCATCGAGACGGACACCTTCACGGGGCTCCTCCCCGTGGCTGCCCACGGCATGCGTCCCGAGGAGGACCTGCTCGGCCCGACGGTCAAGCTCACGCCGCGGCACTTCGCTTACGTAAAGATTGCCGAAGGGTGCAACCACACCTGCGCCTTTTGCATCATCCCCAAGCTGCGCGGGCGGCAGGTCAGTCGCGACGCGGGAGCCGTGCTGTACGAGGCCTACCGCCTGATTGCGGGGGGCACCAAGGAGCTCATGATCATTTCCCAGGACACCTCGGCCTATGGGGTGGACGTGCGCTACCGCGAGTCCGAATTCCAGGGAGGGCAGGTTCGGGCCCACCTGACGGACCTCGCCGAGAACCTGGGTGAGATGGGCGTGTGGGTGCGGATGCACTACGTCTATCCCTATCCGCACGTGGAAAAGATCGTGGCGCTGATGGCACAGGGCAAAATTCTCCCCTACCTCGACGTGCCGCTGCAGCACGCCTCGCCTGCCGTGCTGCGGCGGATGCGGCGGCCCGGCGCAGGCAAGCAGCTCGACACCATCCGCCGCTGGCGCGAGATTTGCCCCGAGCTCGTGATCCGCTCCACTTTTATCGTGGGCTTTCCCGGCGAGACGGAGCAGGAATTCCAGGAACTGCTGACCTTTCTGGAAGAGGCGCGGCTGGACCGCGTGGGCGCCTTCACCTACTCCGACGTGGAGGAGGCGGACGCCAACGCGCTCGACAACCCTGTGCCCGAGCAGACCAAGGAAGAGCGCCTCGCGCGCTTTATGGAAGTGGCCCAGCGCATCAGCGCCGAGAAGCTCGCCGAGAAGGTGGGCCGCGTGATGGACGTGATCATCGACGAGTTTAACGATGACGAGGACGACGCACCGGGCACCAAACTTATTGGCCGTACCAAAGGCGACGCGCCCGGGATCGACGGTCAGGTCTACCTGTACGCGGGCGACTTCGCCGGGCTGATCAACATTGGCGACATCGTGAAGGCCCGCATTGAGGACAGCGACGAATATGACCTGTACGGCGAGGTGGTGGAGCGGCCCGCCTGGAAACCGAACGTGCCCCAGCTGGGACATTTCGCCAAACACTGAGGGCGAGGGGAAAACCTGGGCGCGGGGAACGTGGTTCTCTGCGCCCATTTTTCTTTACCCCGCAACCTTGCCTCCGGGCGAGGGGCCGGGCCGTTATGCTGCTCCCGTCCCCCCTTCTCCTCCGACAGACGACCGCTGAACGTTGACTGCTTAAAAAGGAGTGCCCATACGGATGACCCGGCTTAGCTGGACCGGCCTCGCCCTCACCTCGGCGGCGTTTTGCGGCTTTTTCGTGGCGAAGGGCGACTCCAAGCTCTTTAACCGCACCAATAATACGGATTCCGATTAATTTGTTATGCAAGGCCACCAATGGAAGAAGGTGAGAGAACGGATTCTCTCCCTCTGCTGTTCCAACCGACGACACTGCTCCGCAAGCAACACGGTCAGGTCTTCCAGGGTTTCGAAGTGACGATTCTTCAAGGGAGCATCGGTGAGGGACCAAAGGCGTTCGGCGGGTTGCAACTCTGGGGAGTAGGGCGGCAAGAAGACGAGCTCGATGCCCGGTGGGCACTTTAACTGCGGGGTGGCATGCCACCCCGCACCATCCAAGACCAAGATGATCTCCCGGGTCTTTCCAGCCTGTGTGTCGAGGGCAAAGCGATCGAGCACAGCCTGGAAGGCCGCCGTATTGACCGTCGGCAACAACCAGTACTGGCTCTCTCCCGTCTGAGGACAGACGAACGCACTGACATAGAGCCATTCATACCGGTGTTGGACACGCACGGTCGGTGCTTTGCCTCGCTCGGACCATTGTTTGCCGACGAGGGGTTTCAATCCCACACGGTGTTCATCCATGCACCAGACTTCTACCGCTCGTCCAGTTGCTTCAGTACGCGCCGTAGCTGCTTGGACCACGGCTGGGAGGATTTTTTTGGAACGCTTCCTGAGTGACCTGGTTGGCCTCGACATGTCGAGGCCGAGGGACCTGGAGGCTATATCCCACCGCATCCAAAAACGCATAACAGCGGCTCAGATGCACGTCCTTCTCCAATTCCTGCTTTACCCAGGACTGCACTCGTGCACCATTCCAGACACCGCCGCTGGCGGTGTCTGCACGAATCGTCCGCGCCAGGAGGAGCACTTCGGCGTCGCTGAGCAGGGTCGGTGCACCACTGTTCTGGTGTCGCTGATCTTTGAGCCCCGCCAGACCATGTTGGTGGTACGCGTCGATGATTTTGTCTGCACCTTGATACGAGTAGCCCGTGAGCTTCAGGGCTTCAGCAGCGCTTTTCCCTTCTGCCAGGAACGCGAGGAGGTGACTGCGTCGTCGTTCCACCGCGCAGCTACTCCGGCCGTAGATGCCCCAGAAGTCTTCGGCCGTGTGTTGGAAAGTAACCGTTCTGATCTCATTATTATAACTGATTATTCGGAATCCGTATCAGTCGTCATCGCGCGGGACGGCAAGCGCAGCGTGTTCACGATGATGCACGACTACGTGGGCGACGTGAAGGACTGTGCGCATCGTGCCCATTCCGGTGGTGCCCAAGCGGCAGGACATCCGCATCGGCGACCCCAGCGTCGCCAAGAAGCTCGACGCCAACAGCGCGCCCCGGCTGGTGGAGTATTTCGACGAGGACCCGTGCGCGCCAGTGGTGCTGCGAGCGGTGATGCCAGACGCCGCGACCACGGCCGCAGCCACACCCGCCCCCACTCCCGCAGCCGCTCGCGCCCAGGCCAATGGGGTCAAGGTTGAGGCCAGCTACCAAGTGGGCGAGTACGACATCCCGATTCTGAGCGCCAAGGAGCAGCGCGGGCTGGCAAGGTACCTGCGCGGCGAGGGGTACAGGCTGCCGCCTGGGGCCGACAAAATGCTGGGCGACTACATCCGGGGCGGCATGAAGTTCTTCGTGGTGCGGGTGAATGTGGCGCGCTCGCCAGGGGCGGCGGCTTTCGGCGGCCCACCGTGCTGCCGTACACGTTGGGAAAATTCACGCTGCCCATCCGCCTGGGCACGCTGAACTCGCCCGGTGAGCAGGACCTCACCGTGTACCTCCTCTCGCCCCAGGGCCGGGTGGAAACCAGCAACTACCGCACCGCGCCTGTGCCCACGGATCAGGAGGCGCCGCTGTTCGTCAAAGACCAGTCCGCGCCCTTCTACCGCCACGTCTACGCCCGTGAGGGCAAAAGTGTGGCGCTGATGGAATACGCCTGGAACACGGGCAGCTGCGGTCCCTGCTCCTCACCCCCGCCCTCTCCGGAGGAACTGAAAGCGGCAGGTGTGTTCTGGAAGCAGCAAGAAGGCTTCGGCGGCCCGGTCCCCGTCCCGTGGCCCCTTCCGCTTCCAGAAAGGCGGCTTCCCCAGCCGAGGGCCCGGCTCGGCCCGTTTTCCTGACCCGGCTGCACGTCCGTTCCACGCGCGCCACCTTCCCTCAGGACCTCTATTTCAAAATCACACAGAACCAGGACGCCTTCCAGGGCCGCTACGTCCTGCGCCGCCCCTTCAGCGGCACGTCGAGTTGCAAGGCGGCCACCGCCTACCGCACCGAACTGAAAGCGCGCGCCGAAACGCAGGCCCAGAACCTCGCGCACCTGACAGGTTGGAACGTGAACCACCTCCGGAAACGGATGCTGGAAGTGCCGTGAGCCGTTGGCCCACAGCTCGGGGCAAGAGCCAACAGCCTGTGTAAGCCTTCGCCCCTTACACTTTCCCCTGTGAGTCTCGACGTTCTCTTCGTGGTGTTCGCCGCCGTGCTCGGGTTACTGGTGGGTTCGTTTTCCAACGTGCTGATCTGGCGGCTGCCACGCGGGGAGAACATCGCCTTTCCGCCCAGTCACTGCCCGCACTGCAACCATCAACTCGGCGTGCTGGACCTCGTGCCTGTCTTTTCGTGGTTGGCGCTGCGGGGCAAGTGCCGCTACTGCGGCGCACCCATCAAGCCGCGTTATCCCACAGTGGAACTGCTGACAGGACTCGGGTACGCGGTGATCGCCGCCCTGTTTCCTTTCGCGGTATTCGGCTGGGGCACCCTGGGGCTGATGGTGCTGTTCACCCTCCTGCTGGTCGGCAGTGCGATTGACCTCGATACCTATACCCTGCCCGACGAGTTGACGCTGCCGGGCGTGGCGCTGGGACTGCTGTTCGCGCTTCTGAATACACGCTCGGGTACGGCGCAGGGCGTGTTGCCCAGCTTCTCCGAGGCGGTGCAGGGCGCACTGATGGGCGCGGGCCTGCTCGTGACCATCAACCTGCTGGGCTCGTGGGTGATGCGGCGCCTTCGCGAGCGGCAGTACCCGGAACTGCCTATCGGCTACCAGCAGATCAGCCTGGGCCTGCTGGCGGGGGCATGGCTCGGGCCGTGGTGGGGCCTTGGGGTAGCGATGCTGTCGGTGGCGGCCAACCTCGCGGCCCGGCGCGTCGTTCGTGTTCCTGAGTTGCTGACGCTGGGAGGCTGCTTGGTCAGCCTGACCCTGGGCAGCTCGGGCTTTGGCCCCGGCCTGATCCTGATGCTTCAGGGAGCGCTGGGCGGGGCGGGGGCGGTGTCGCTGGTGGCCGGGGTGTACTGGTGGATTCAGTACCGCCGAGAGGCCGAAGCCGAAGGCAGTGACGACGAACACGGCGATCCGGTGGCGATGGGCTTCGGAGACGTGAAGCTCGCCGCTGTGATCGGGGCCTTTCTGGGCTGGGAACGGCTGCTCGTGGCGGTCGTGGTGGCGGTGTTTGCGGGGGCGATCCTGGGTCTGGCGCAACTCGCCATGAAGCGCGAGAACCGCATCAAGTTCGGTCCCTACCTTGCCCTCGGCGCGCTTGTGGCGCTGATCTGGGGCCGCTCACTGGTGGACGCCTACAAGGGGATGTTGGGGCTGTAACGTGCGGGCAAACGGGCAAATAAAGGCGGGGAAGCGCTGGACGCCGCTTCCCCGCCTTCCTCTATTTGCCCGTGAGTTCCAATTCTGGCGGCAGCTTGGCGTGCGCGCCTCCCTTCCAGGGCTGGGGGCCGGCGGGAACGGGCACCCCCAGCCCCTCGTCCTCATCTCGCCCGCGCCGGGGAGGCGAAAACCGCTTTACCCCCGCGCCCGTCAATTTCCCCAGGAATTTTCGCAAACCGGGTGGGAAAAGTTTCGACATGTACCAGCGTACTCGCCCACGCTTGCCCTCAATGCAATCCGGGCACCGCCACCACCGCCGCGTCCTGGGCCACCGTCTGAACGAACCTCTCCATGTCGCGCATCACCTGATGCCCCACAAAGGCGTCGGTGTATGTGTCCAGGCTGAACAGTTCCAGCACCCGCTCGCCCGCCACACGGCGCAGGGGCGGGGAACGACCGGGGGCAGGATAGGGCCCGTGTTGGGACGCAGCTCAAGCAGGTGTTCGGCGACGGTGTGAAGTACGGGATGGGCGTTGGCGGTGGTGCCCAGCCGCGCGCCTTCGGGTGCGGTCCCAGCACCTTCCTCACAGGGCGGCGGGGCCCGAGGCGTGGCGCACCCGAAAGGCGAACAGCGCGGCGATCAGGTATTTCGCCAGGATGTCGGCAAAGATGATCTGGAGGATGAAGTTGGTGCTCTCGTCGCCCCCAAAGGCCAGCAGCGTGAACAGGACGGAATCGAGGGGCACGCTCACCGCATTGCTCGCCAGCACGCGCGTCCACCAGCTTTTCTCGATAAGCCGCTGGTACACGGCGGTGTCGGCCAGCTCGCCCACCAGGATTGCCAGGAAAGACGCGCCGATAAAGCGCCAGGGGGTGTGCGTCAGCATGGCGGCGGCCGTATTGACAATCAGGGCACACGCGATGGCGAAATACACGGCCTTCAGTCCACCCGCGCGGTGAATGCGGTCCCGCAGCGTAAACACGGCGGCGAAGAAGACGGTGCCCACGCTGAGCTGACCGAACACAGGCAGAGGAATAAAGTTATTCAGCGTGAGGTTGGCCGCCAGGATGCTCGCGGCGTACAGGGCGGTCAGCAGCAGGGCGGACCGGGGAAACGGGGACGGGTTCATGTGGAGCCTCCAGCCACAGCGACAAAACAGGTCACGGACCGCCCGCCAGAGTAGCAGCCGGAGCCCAGCCTGAAGCGTGCGGTCCGTCCTGCCGCCCGCTGCTGACCTGGCCCTGTGCGTTCGTCCGGCCCCTGTTTGTCGGGCAACGCTGGAGCCCTCTCCCCGGTGGCTTGGTGCCACATCACCCTTTGGGCGCGCTCCTCGCTCTGACGCCGCCACTGCCCGCGGGGCCAACTGGGGCTCTACGGCGCGGCTTGACCCTCCGTCTAAAAATCACGCAGCAGTGGCGGGGTCAGCGTCTGCGCTCCCAGCACCTCGGCCAGCCAGAGAAACTTGGGATCGTGGGCTGGATTCGTCCAGGCGGGCGACTGGACAAGCAGCAGCGCCGTCACGTCCGCCGGATCGGGCAGGGCGTCCGCCGGGTAGCGCATGCGGCGCAGCGTGACCCGCTCCAGCACATCGGGCGGCAAGAGCGGCGCCAGTTCGGAACGGGTGCGGTCCAGGTCAAACCCTTCCGCAACGGGCAGGCCCGCGTGCCACTCGGGGTACAGGCAGGTGTAGCGCCCCACCCGTCCGGCCCGCAGCCCCAGTCCCGCCCAGTTGCCGGGGCGCACGCGCTTGCCGTCGCCGCTGCGGCTGGCGAGGTCGTGGTGGCTGTCCAGGTTCAGGATGTCCCCTCCCGGACAGGCCTCCAGCCAGTCCCAGCCATCCGCATGGGTCAGGGTGACGTGGGCCGACACGCCCGCGTAGCGCTCCAGGGTCTCCCAGCCGGGGTAGAGGGGAAAGTCCGCCTCCAGCGGTGTCCAGTCAGGCGCAGCGCCGTCCCGCTGGCGCGCCCGCTCGCGCCAGGCTTCGAGCCGGTCCACGTCGCGGTCCCGCGTGCCCCAGATGGGGGCGTCGAACACCAGTTCCCGCGTTCCCGAAAAAGCGTCCCAGTCGATGCTCAGCAGCATGGAACGTCCTGCCCGGCTGACCGCTGGGGCTCGCCCACTTCAGAATTCCAGCCCATAGCTCACGCTGGCCGGTTCGCGGACAAACCCCAGCCTGTCGTTGATGGCGAGCATGGGCGCGTTGCCGCTCTCGTTGTCGGTGCGGATGTGGGGCGCGCCGAGGGCCTGCGCCTCGCGGATGGCCCGCAGCTTGAGCAGTGTGGCGACGCCCTGCCCGCGTGCGGAGCGCACCACGCCCGTCAGTCCCGTCAGCAGGTCCGGGCTGGCCTCGGTGCGGAAGAGGGAGGTCTGGCCCACCCACGCGCCGTCCCGGTCCTCGGCCACCAGGTAAGCCTCTGGAATCAGGCCGGGGTCCCCGATCACCGCCTCCTCGAACACCTGCCGCGACAAGGGCGTGGCGGGTTCGGAACGGGGCACGTCCCCACGTACACCGTTCATGAGGGCGTGGAGGCGGGCATTCAGGTCCGGCGTTCCGGCCCGGCGCAATTCGGCCAGGCTGCGGACGCGGTAACCCCGCGCCCCCAGCCGTTCCTCCAGCGCCGCGTAAGGCGCGGCGTCGAAGGTTCCCAGGTCCAGAGCGCTCAGGAAGTAGCGCCTGCCGGGCGTGAATCCCCGCCGGGTCAGAAAGCCGGGAGCAACGGGATGGTCCTCTCGGGCCAGGGTGCGCACGCCCTGGGCGCCCAGTTGGGTCAGTTCCCTGTGCAGCGCGTTCCAAAGGGCCCTCCCCACGCCCCTCCCCTGCCGCGCCGGGGCAACGGCGCACTCCAGCGAGAAGCGGTGCGGGTGGTACATCCCCGGATTCTGGTACACGGAGGTCAGCCCCACCAGTTCCGGGCCGTCCAGCGCCACCAGCGTGAAGGTGGCAAAGCCCCAGCCGCGCTGCTCGGCGTCGCGCTTGCGAAAGTCTTCGGCACTGAAGGGGTCGTGGGGCACCGCCGCGTTCCACAAGCGGGCCGCTGCCTCCCACTCGCCCTCCCCGATGGAGCGGATGACGCTCATACCCTGCCCCGCCGCATCTCGGTCCAGGCGGGCTGTTTCACAAAACCCAGGCGTTCGTTCAGCGTCAGCATGGGGCGGTTGGTGGTGGCGTTGCCGGTCCAGATGCTCACGGCTCCCTGCGTGCGGGCGAGTTCGATGGCGGCGAGCTTGAGGGTGAGGGCCAGCCCCTGACGGCGGTAGGCACGGCGGGTGCCCGTCAGACCGGTATTCAGGCGGCCCAGATCGTTGGGCTGCCGGTACAGCTCGGTCAGGGCCGCGATCTCGCCCTCCGGCGTGAGGGCGAACAGCACGCCTTGTGCAAACGCCTGCGGGTGCTTGCCACGCTTGCGAAAGGCTTCGAGGGTCAGCGGCGTGGCCTCACCCGTGCGGGGCACGTCCTCACGGATCTCGGAAAAGGCCGAGTGGTACGTCTCCCAGGCAGCGTCCTCGCCCACTTCGCCGATCAGTTCGGCCAGCGAGACCTGCCGCAGACCCTCCGGCAGCCGGGACTCGGCCCTCCAGGGCGAGGCATCGAAAGCCGTCACGTCAAGCACGTTGTCGAAAAAGCGCATGGCTTCCACGAACCCCTGCCGGGCCAGAAAGTCCAGGCCGCGTGGGTGGTCCTCCTGGGTGCCCGACAGCAGTTCCTGGGCACCGCGCGCGGTCAGATGCGCCTCTGTGGCCTCGGCCAGTGCGCGGCCCACACCCCGCCCCTGTGCGGCGGGGTGCACCATCACTTCCACGTGGTAGCGGTCCGGGTGGAACATGCCGGGGTGCTGTCGCACGTCGCTCAGGCCGATCAGTTCGCCCGCCCGCTCGGCCACCAGACACCAGACGTGGAGCTTCAGGGGGTGGGCGCGCAGCTCCTGCGTCTCGTGGACCAGACTGTCCGCATCGGCAGGATGCTCCGGCCAGACGGCGCTCCGCAGGGTGGCGACGCTGGGAGCGTCGGACAGGTCCGCCTCGCGCAGGGTAAAGGTGGAGGCTGGGGAGGGCGCGCTCACGCCTCGCCTCCCGCCTCAGCCCCGTCAGTACCGCTGGACGGCCCGTCCAACTGCAACTCGTAGCGCAGGTGCGTCGGGCCGCGCACGAAGCCCAGAGCCACGTTCATGCCCAGCATTGCCTTGTTGGGCGGATCGTTGAAGGTGCGAATCTCGCCACCGCCCCGCGTGGCCAGCGCCCGCATGGCCGCCACTTTCAGCGCCTTGGCGATGCCCCGGGCCCGGTCCTCGCGCCGCACGCCGGTCATGCCGATCACGTAGAAGCCGCCCGGATTGCGCATCAGCGTAGAGTAGCCGACGTAGGGGCCCGTCAGGGGATCATTAAGGTCCGGACGCACGGCCACAAAGGAGAGTTCGTGCTCGAAAGTGGGGTCTTCCAGCTCCTGCCGGACCCAGGCTTCCAGGGGCCGCCGGGTGAGGGTGGTGCCCATCGGCACGTCTTGAAAGAGCAGCCAGTCCAGTTCCCACAGCCGCTTATCCCGCGCCGGATCGGAGGCGAGGTCGGCCACGCTCCGCAACTCCACGCCGGCTGCCGCCACGCCTTGCATCAGGTCGTCGAACTTGCCCAGATTCGCCACCGCCGTATCCAGCCGCGACTCGTAGCGCTCCCAGGCCACGCGAAAGCCCCGGCGTTCCAGAAAGGCGCGGCCCGGGGCATGGTGGGGCTGATCCGAGAGCATGGTGCGGACCTCGCGCGCGCCGCGTGCACGCAACCGCGAGAGCAGCTCGCCGTACAGGGCCGAGCCAATGCCCTGACCCCTCGCATCAGGGTGGACGTTGAGATTGCCCCAGTAGCGCCACTCCTCGAAGGCGAAGTCGTCGTGGCCGACGCGGCCCACGGCCCGCACGCGTCCGCCCTGCTCGGCCACCGCATCGGTGTGGTAGAGCGCCTGGTCCCGCGCTTCTTCCCAGACCTGCAGCAGCTCGGGCGTCACGGGCCAGGCGGGGTCAGAGGCGGTAAGCACCTCGGCGATGTCGGGGTAATCCTGCGGCTTGCGAAGTTCACGCATGGAAAATGTTTTTGGAGCAACAGTTGAGGTCATGGCGTCATCGTGCTTCAGCGGAGGGTGAGCGCACATCCGCCGACTGCGCTATGCCCGCTGCGCAGTCGGCAACCCCGCCCTATGCTGGGCCGCATGACCGAGGCTTCTCTCAAACTGCTGCTGATCGTGCCCCATCCCGACGACGAGGTGTATGGAGCGTCGGGCACCATGATGGACCTGATCGGGGAAGGCCACCGCTGCGGCCTCGTGACCCTGACCCGGGGTGAGGCAGGCCGGACGCTGGGCCTGTGTGACGGCCCCGAGGAACTCGCCCGAATGCGGGCGGTGGAGCTGCGCGCCTGCCTGGACGTCATCGGGGTGCAGGTGCGCGAGCAGCACGCCTTTCCCGACAAATACCTCAAGGACCAGCCGCTGGACACCCTGGCCGAGGTGGCGCGGGACGCCATGCTCCGCCACCGCCCCGAGACGGTGCTGACCTTTCCCCCCAATGGCAGCAACGGGCACCCAGACCACGTGACCACCCACCGGGCCGTACGCCAGGCCTGGGACAGCCTGCCCGGAGCCGAGCGCCCCCGCCTGTGGTACTACGCCAACCCCACACCCCCTGAGAACGGGGCCCTGCGCGAGCAGTGGCTGGCCCCAAACATCCTCCGCGACGTGACCCACCACACCGGGCGCAAGTTGCGGGCCATCGGCTGCCACCGCACCCAGGCGCTGAGCACGGTGGATTTCCTGCGCCACTTCGCCCACCGCATCACGCAGGAGACGTTCCACGAGGTGCAAGGGTAAAACGCCCAAAAAAAGCAGCGTGGGATGGGGAAAAATTCCCCATCCCACGCTGCTTTTGCCTGACGCTCAGGGCAGCTTCTTCGCCATCTCCAGGTGCATGGCGACGACGGGCTCGCTCTTGGCCGCGTAGGCGAGGGCCTGGGCGTCCTTCCCAATGGTGCGGTAGGTCTTGATCAGGTCCAGGGTCATGGTGTGGCCCTGCACCTGCACCTTCTTGTACATCGTGTCGAAGGCGGCGCCGGACAGGGTGCTGAGCTTGTTGTACTGCAGGCGCTGATCGGCTCCCGGCTTGTCGGCCAGGCGCACCCCCTTCTTCGCAGCCAGGGCTTCGAGCTCGGCCTGGGCCTTGGTGTGGTGGTTGATCATGGTCTGGGCAAAGGCCCGGACCTCGGCGTTGCTGCTCTTTTTCAGGGCGAGCTGCGAGGTCGTGATCTCGGTGAGGTTGCTCATGGTCATGACTTCCATAAACAGCACGTCGCTGTCGTTGGACACCTGGGCGGTGCTGACCGGGCCCATGGGCATCCCTTCCATGCCGCCGGCGAGGGCGGTAGCGGAGGGCAGGGCGAGCGAGAGCATCAGGGCGGACAGGGCAAGTCGCTTCTTCATGGGGAAACCTCCTGGTTTGGCCCATGCAGCCTGACAGGCCCGGCGCCCGGGTAACACCCCTTCTTCCTTTAGCCGTTCGTAAGTAGGAATAGAGAAAGCATTAGGCCCCGTTGACGAACGGCCAGGATGGTAGGCGAAGCTACGGCACTCCAACTTGGGGAGCGCAGCGAATGCCAGGGAGGAACGTATTTCGGCGCTTTGATGGTCAGCCAGTCGGGCGATCAGGCTGCTCCTCCTCCCACTCGCCCACCGGGATGAAATCCACGTCCTCGCCCTCGGTGGCCGTCACGTTGTAGCGCGAGTCGAAGCGCACCACGAGTTCGCCGCGGTCAAAATGCTGCGCGCTGACCACCGGCTTGCGAAACAGGTAACCGCCGCCTTCGTCCGCACCGATATGGGCCGCTTTCGTAAAGCGGAACTCCACCACGTCGCCGTGCCGCCGGGTCCTGATCCGCACGCGAAAGGTATGCTCGTCCTCCCGCTTGACGTACGGGTTCGGGCCGCCCGCCTTCTTCTTGCCGAACAGACCGAACATGCTCAGACCTCCCCGATCAGACGCGTCAGCAGCCGCACATGGTCTGACCAGCGGTCCAGCCGGACGTGTTCGTGGGCGGCGTGCGCCCCGTCACCAGGTGCTCCGAGGCCGTCCAGCGTGGGGGCGAGGGGCGCGGTGAAATTGCCGTCGCTGCCGCCGCCCACCACCTCACCGCCCACCGTGAAGCCCAGTTCTGCGGCGATGGCCTGCGCCTGGGCAAACAGCGCCCGCGTGCCTGGCCCGAACTCGAAGGGGGGTCGGTTCAGCCCGCCGGTGACCGTCAGATGCACGCGGGGGTCGCGGGGCTTCAGGGCCTCGATGGCCTGCGTGACGCGTTCGCCTTCCTCCAGGGTGCTGACACGCACGTCCACCTGAAAACTGCATTCGGCGGGAATCACGTTGCCCGCGCTGCCCCCCCGGATCAGCCCGGCGCTGACCGTGGTGCCGATCTCGGGCTGGGCGAGGGCCTGCACGGCGAGGACGGCGTGGGCCGCTTCGGTGATCGCGCTCGCGCCTTCCTCCGGCTTGTTGCCCGCGTGGGACGCGACGCCCCGAAAACCCAGCCCGAAGTCGCCCACACCCTTGCGCCCGATCTTGAGCGCATGTGAATTGGCCACGGGCGGCTCGACGACGAGCACGGCCCGCGCGCCCCTCGCTGCCGCCTCGATGTGTCCACGGCTGCTCGCGCTGCCGGTCTCCTCGTCGGGGGTGAGCAGCATCCGGACACCGCCGCGCGGCCATTCGCCGTTCAGGGCGCGCAGGGCGTGCAGCGCCGCCACGATGCCGCCCTTCATATCGTAGGTACCGGGACCATAGGCGCGGTCCCCCTCGACCCGGAAGGGCATGGTCTGGAGCGTGCCGTGCGGCCACACCGTATCGGCGTGCGTGAGGATCAGCACCGGGCGCGCGCTTCCGTCCACTCCGAAGTTGAACTGACGGGTTCCGCCGGGCAGGGCGTGCGCCTGACCGTGCAGCGCGCGTGCCCAACCCTCCACGGCGTCCATCACGCGGCCCACGCCCACCGGATCGGTGGAGGGCGACTCGATCTCTACCAGGGCGCGCAGATCGGCGAGCATGGCCTGAAGGTCCGGGGCCGGCGGTCCGGCAGGTTGAGGGCTGGATGACATACGGCCATGCTACCCGCCTCGGTGGGAAGGACCGCGCCACCGACAAGGCAACGCCCCACCGCAGGGGCAGGGCGCAAAGAAACGGGGCGGGCTCACGCCAGCAGGGCGAGCTGTTCCGAATCGGCTTTCAGGACCGCGCGGCCCTTGAGGTAGAGGTCATTGAGCGCCTGCGGACCGAAGATGCGGGCCAGGCGGGTGCTCGTGAGTTCCAGGGTGCGGCCCGAGACTTTCAGGCGAACCAGATTGATGGTTCCGGGCACCCACGTACAGGAGAGTTCGTGCATTGTTGTGCCTCCAGAGAAGGAAAAAACCAGAAGGGAAGCCGTTTCCCCAGGTCGGGGAAAAGCAGAAGCCGGGGTTCCGGTCAGATCAGGATAAGGCTTCTCTAGACAGCGTGGGTAGGCAGGGCACATCCGGCGTTGAGCGAAGGATCATGAGCCGCGTTCCAGCCTTCAAACGGGTCGCGCGAGTTGTGCTTGACTGCCGTGTATGGCCCAACCTCACGCCGCGCCTGGCCCCGCCACCCTGCTTGACCTGGTGTTCCCCTCCGATCCGCAGCTCAGTCCGCAAGGCGCTGCGCTGGCCTTCGTCCTGACCCGCACCGAGGAGGAAGACCCAGGCAAACCGGACCCCGACTTTCCCCGGCCCCGTTACCGCTCGCAGGTGTGGCTCTCGGAGGGCGGGGGCAAGCCCCGGGCGCTGACCCAGGGCGAGGGCCGCGACGCCTCACCGCGCTGGTCCCCGGACGGGAAAACGCTGGCCTTCGTGCGCGACGGACAACTTTTTTTGCTGCCGCTCCCGGGCGGGGAAGCCCGGCGCGTTACCCGCTTCAAGAATGGCGTGGAGGGCGTACAGTGGAGCCCCGATGGCCGCTTCCTGACCTTCCTCAGCCTCGGGGACGACGAGGACCCCCGCGACGAACGGGGTGAGGCGCGCGTGATCACCCGCCCGCGCTACCGCTTCAATGGCCGCGATTGGTTGCCCGAACGCCCGGGACGGCTGTGGCGCTACGAGGTGGGCACAGGGAAGCTGACCGAGTGGCTGGCCCCCGAGGTGGAAGTGAGCGGTTACGCCTGGTGGCCCGACAGCCGGGGCGTGCTCCTCATCTGCAGCGCCACGGAGGACGACGCGGCCCAGTGGCGGCAGGAGGTGGACACCTTGCTGCTCGGCGGCGAGCGTACCCGAGTCACCCGCTGGAACTCGGCCATCAGCTCGGTCACGCCCCACCCGGACGGGCAGCGGTTCGCGCTTGTGGGCCGTCCCGAGGGCAAGGGCACGAACGAGGACGCCCACCTCTTTCTGGTGACGCCCGGCGAAAGCGCGCAACGGCTGGACGCAGGCTGGGACCATCCCATCGGCAATCTCGTGGGCGGCGACTGCCATGTGGGGGCCTTTCCCGAGCGCCCCGTGTGGCTGGACCCAGAGACGCTGCTCGTGTCCAGCACCGTGGGCGGCTCCTGCGGGCTGTTTCGCGTCTCGCTGGACGGCACCGTCACTCCCGAGGACCACGACCCGCAGGCCGTGATCTCCGCTTTCTCAGCGCGGAGCGGGCAGGTGGCGGTGATTCGCGAGCGGGCCGACCGCTTTCCCGAGATGGAACTGGGCGGGGTGCTCCTCACGCGCCTGCATGAGCGCCTTCCCTTTCCAGCCCGCACGCCCCAGCGCGTCACCTTCACAAACGAGATGGGCGAGGGCGAAGGCTGGGTGCTGCTCCCCGAAGGTGAGGGTCCCTCCCCCGCGCTGCTCACCATCCACGGCGGGCCGCACACCGCCTACGGGCACGCCTTCACGCACGAGTTCCAGCTGCTCGCCGCGCGTGGGTACGGGGTGTGCTACAGCAACCCGCGTGGGAGTGTGGGCTACGGACAGGCGTGGTCCTCGGCCATCCATGGGCGCTGGGGCACCGTGGACCAGGCGGACCTGATGGCCTTTTTCGACGCCTGCCTGGAGCAACATCCGCAGCTGCATGCCGCCCGCACCGCTGTGATGGGCGGCAGCTACGGCGGCTACATGACCAACCTCATCACCGGACACACCGACCGCTTCCAGGCGGCAATCACGGACCGCTCCATCTGCAACCTGATCTCGTTCGGGGGCACCTCGGACATCGGCATGCGCTTTTGGGACGACGAGCTGGGCCTGAACTTCCACCGGAGTGCCGACGCCATGCGGCTGTGGGCCATGAGTCCGCTGAGCGTGGTGGAAAACGTCCGCACGCCCACCCTGATCGTCCACTCGGTGCTGGATCACCGCTGCCCGGTCGAGCAGGCCGAGCAGTGGTATGCGGCGCTGCGCCTACACGGCGTGCCTACCCGCTTTGTGCGCTTTCCCGGCGAGGACCACGAGCTTTCACGCTCGGGCCGCCCTGACCGCCGGGTGCAGCGGTTGGAAGAGTATCTGGGCTGGCTGGAGCAGTGGCTCGGGGGGCAGAGGGCGTAGGACCGCAGGTTCCCACAAGGATTCCGGTTCATCCGTGATGAAATAACGGGCCAACCCGAGCGGCGCGAGCAGGCAAACGGGAACGGAGAAGCGCGGAAGCGGAGGGAAGGGGAGCGCAGGGGATGTAACGGATGATCCGGAAACCGTACCGGTTGCAAAGAGGAGGGCCGGGAAACACATTCCCGGCCCGCGCTTACGGAACTTTTCGGCGCTCGGCGCCCTCCGCCTTACTCGTCGCGGCGCTTGTTGTCCCACCCGCGGTCGGCGCGGGCGCGGGGACGGAAACCGCCCTCGCTGTTGCCGCCTGCGGGGGCACCCCCGTCACGCGGGCGGAACTCGCGGTCACCGAAGTTGCGGTCGCCACCGCGGTCTTCGCGCGGACGGAAGCCCCCACGGTCGCCGCCACCCTGGAAGCCGCCGCGGTCCTCGCGGGGACGGAAGCCGCCGCGGTCGCCGCCACCCTGGAACCCGCCGCGGTCTCCACCACGGTCTTCACGGGGACGGAAGCCGCCGCCCTGCCCACCCTGATAGCCGCCACGGTCCCCACCACGGTCTTCGCGCGGACGGAAGCCGCCGCGGTCACCGCCGCCCTGGAACCCGCCGCGATCTCCGCCACGGTCCTCACGGGGACGGAAGCTGCCGCCGCCCTGCCCACCCTGGCCCTCGCGCAGTTCGCGCATCTCACGGCGCAGACCTCGGATTTCCTTGCCCTGCGCTTCGAGCATTTCCTTCATCTCATTTAGCAGTTCGATGAGATCGTCGGCGTCGATGTACTCGTCTTCCTCGCCGTCTTCGGCGCCGGTGTCGTCGTCACCCACATTGCCGCTGTCGAGGGCGGCGCTCAGGCCCTCCGTGTGGGCTTCCTGCGCATCGAGCACGGGGTCCTCGTCGAGTTCACCCTGCAGTTCGGGGAGGATGGCCTGGACCTCGGCGGGAGCCCCGCTCGCGTCGTGCTGGTCCTGATCGTGCGTGCCGTGCGTGTCGCCTTGCATCTGCGTCCTGGTGTCGTCGGTCATGATCTTGTTCTTCCTTTCCCTGCGCTCCGTGCCTGCTGGCGCGAGCTCTGCGGCGCGGCCAGCCACGTCTACAAGGGTTCCCTTATGGGCTGTCTTTGGTCTCCAGGTGCTCTTCCAGGGGGGGCCTGGGCACATCGGACGCGCAGGCGTACCCCCGAGTCTACCACCCTGAGGCGGTCTGGACGGGCTGCTCCCAAAGTATGAGGTGGGTCCGGGTCTGGGCTGGGGCCCGGCTCCTATACTCGCCGCTATGAAACGCGCCCTCGCCCTCCTCACGTTGCTGCCTGCCCTGGCTTCCGTGCAGACCGCCGCCGCGCAGCCGTCCACCCGAACCGTGACCATCGGCCTGGGGTACATCCCCAACGTGCAGTTCACGCCCTTTTACCTGGCCGACAAACTGGGTTACTACAAAGCCGAGGGCCTCAACGTGAAGTTTCAGCACGGCTACGTGACCGAACTGATGCCGCTGCTGCTTCAGGGCAAGCTCGACTTTATCGTCGGAGACCCCGAGGACGCCGTATTCGCGCGCAACCAGGGCGCGCCTGTACGCTACGTGATGGCGATGTACCAGAAGGCCCCGGTGACGGTATTTGGCACCAAGCCCATCAGCAGCGTGGCAGACCTGAAGGGCAAGACGCTGGGCATTCCCGGCCCGTTCGGCAGCAGCTACGCCGCCGTGCGCGCCCTGCTGGACAGCGCGGGGCTGCAGGAGGGGCGCGACGTGAAGCTGCCCACCATCGGCTTTACCCAACTCGACGCGGTGCGTGCGGGCCGGGTAGACGCGGCCGTGGGGTACGTCAACAACGAGGTGGTGCAGCTGCGGGGGGCCGGGCAGAAGGTCTACACGCTGGACGTCTCCGCCGCGTATCCGATGGTGGGCGTCGGCCTGATCACCGTGGACAAGAACCTGACGGGCGATCTGGCCAAAAAAGTGGTGCGGGGCAGCCAGCGCGGCATGAAATTCACGGTGGCAGACCCCGCCCGCGCCTTCAAGCTCGCGCAACCGGTCTTCGGGGCAGGCGGCGGCACGCTGGAGGTGCTGCGCGCGAGCGTGCCCCTGATCAGCAGCGCCTATACCCGCACGCACGGCCTGGGAGCCAGCGATCCGGCAGCCTGGACCAAAGCCGTCGCCGCCCTGGTCAAGCAGGGCAGTCTGCCCGCGGGGGCAAAGGCGGAGACCTTTTACACGAACGGCCTGGTCAGCAAGACCGTTCGCTAAGGGGGACCCATCCGTGGAGCGGGCGGCGCGCGAGCGCACCCCGCTCCTTGCCCACTCCCGACGCACCGCTTACTCGCCGTCCCGGTTAAGCTGCCCGATGGCCTTGTTCACGTCCACGGGCGTCTGGTACTCCCCGTCCGGCAGGCGGTCCAACACGGCGCGCATGCCCCCGTCTGCGCCGTTCTCCTCGGCCTGGCGGGTCAGGTCTTGCTTGTTGGCCGGATAGTCCACACCCTTCAGGTGCTTTTGAAGCTCAATGGGGTTGATCTCGCCACTGCCCTGGGCGTCATTGCCACCTTCGTCATCGCCGCCACTGGCCGCCGTCCGTCCCCTGCCCGGAGACCGGCCCTCTTCCCCGCGGCTCCCGTCGTCATCCAGACCGCCCAGCGCCCTGCTGACGTCGGCGGGCGTCTGGTACTCTCCATCCGGCAACTGGTCCAGCAGGGCACGCACATCGTTGTCCGCCCCGTTCTGTTCGGCCTGACGGGCCAGATCTTCCTTGCTGGCGGGGTAATCCACGCCCCCCAGGTACTTTTGCAGTTGGATGGGATTGAGCTTCGCCACGTTCGCCTACCTCCTGATGTCGATTATCTGGGCCACCGTCTGAGCTGAATCCGGTCCACCTTCACGCCCGCTTATCGGTTCTTGCTTTCGGAACGGAGGGGTTTCCGACGTTCCGCGTCCACCCCGGGTTTGACGCCCTCTTGACGGCCGGGTCCCCACCGCGGAGCCATGCACAGCTTCCTGCTCAAGACCCTGACGGGCAGCCTGATGCTTTCCCTGCTCCTCTCGGCTTGCGGCGGCTCGGCCACCAACACCTCCATTCCA
The DNA here is from genome assembly GCF_900176165.1 of Deinococcus hopiensis KR-140. Taxonomy (NCBI): domain Bacteria; kingdom Thermotogati; phylum Deinococcota; class Deinococci; order Deinococcales; family Deinococcaceae; genus Deinococcus; species Deinococcus hopiensis. The sequence continues at coordinate 630,781 of NZ_FWWU01000009.1, read as the reverse complement.
GGCGTGGACGACGTGGCGCAGCGGGCCTTTACGCTGGACAATCGGGGGCGCCGTGGTGACCGCAGGGCCCGGCAACGCCCTGGGACGCGGGACCCTGACGTTGCCGGGGGAGGCGCAGGGTAGGTGGCCCTCGCCACCACGCCCTGCGCGCCCTGCGCGCCTTGCGCGCAAGGTGCTGGCCACAGCCTGCACCGATACGTTTCCGGAGCGTGACCACAGCGCCCGAGCGGTGATGCTGACCACAGCGGACTTCAGCACGAGCGAGGGCGGCGTGGCGCTCAGGCTCCTGCCCTCCATCAGCGGGGAGGGCGGCTCACCGCTTGCGCCCCTCTTCATTCCCCGGGGCGATACGCTGACGGGGAATCTGCTGTGCGGGTGAGTTGAGCGCGCCCATCACGCTTTCCCTGAAACGGGGCTGGAACTTCATACGCTACGGCAAGGGAGAGGGCAAGCTCCGCGTCTCGGTGGCGCCTTTCCGCGGGCTGCTGCCCTTCCGGAATTTCCAACACGCTGGATCTCAACCCCTGCGTCAGGCCTGTCTCAGCAGTTCGTTTTCCAGCACCACGCCCAGCGCCAGCGCCTGATACCCCTGCCGGTCAAACAGCACCGTGACCTTCTCGCCCTCGTAGCGCACCACCTGGCCCTCCCCAAAGGTGGGATGCACCACGCGCAGGCCAATCTCGAAGGGCACATTCTCGGCCTGGGCTTCCTTCCCCACCCGCCCGGACTCGCACGCGTCGCAGTGGCCGCAGGGCGGCGCATACCCTTCACCGAAGTAGTTCAGCAGGTACTCGCGGCGGCAGCCCGGCGTCTGCGCATACCCGCGCATCATGTCCAGCCGCGAACGCTCAAAGCTTCGGTGGTGCGCGTGGGCCTGGGCCACCTGCGCCGCCACGTTCTCCACGTCCGTGCCCTCCAGCAGCGTGACCTCGCCGCCGGGCAGCACGTCCAGCGCGCCCACCTCCTCCAGACGGTTCACGGCACCCAGAAGCCGGGTCCGCGACAGGCCCGTTTCCTCCACGAGTTCTACCGGGTCCAGCGGCCCGCCGCGTTCCTCCAGGGCGCGCATCACCCGCTCCACCTGATCGGCGTCGATGAGGGAGCTGCCCGAAAAGAAGCGGCGCAGGGCCAGGTCGGCGGGCGTGTAGAAGAGAACCGCTTCCGCGTTCGCTCCGTCGCGCCCGGCCCGCCCGATCTCCTGGTAATAGGCGTCGACCGAGCCGGAGATGTCGAGGTGATGGACAAAGCGCACATTCGGCTTGTCGATGCCCATGCCGAAGGCCGTGGTGGCGACGATCACCTCCAGTTCGTCCGCCATGAAGGCCGCCTGCACCTCCTCGCGCACAGCCGCGCCCAGGCCCGCGTGGTAAGCCGCCGCCCGCACACGCCGCTCCCCCAGATCGCGCGCCAGTTCGTCGGCGGCCTTGCGCGTGGCCGCGTAGACGATGCCCGGTTTCTCGGTCCCCACGACCTCCTCGAGCAGGGCCGCGCGTTTGTGGCCTGCGTCTCCGAACTGCCGCACCTCCAGCCGAATGTTGGGGCGGTCAAAGCCGCCCACGAGCACCTGCGCGTCGCGCATCCCCAGCCGATCGACGATCTCGGCGCGCATGGGCGGCGCGGCGGTGGCGGTCAGCGCCAGCACGGTGGGGTGGCCCAGCGCCTCCACCGCGTGCCCCAGCCGCAGGTACTCGGGCCGGAAGTCGTGGCCCCATTCGGAGACGCAGTGGGCCTCGTCCACCACGAACAGGGCGGGTTGCGCGGCGCGTAGCCGGGTGAGGGTGTCCTCGGAGGTCAGCTGCTCGGGGGCGAGAAACAGGAAGTCGAGCGCGCCGCCTTCCAGCCGGGCGAACGCCTCCTCCCGTTCTGGGGGCTTGAGGGTGGAATTGACCAGGGCCGCGTGACCGGGCAGGGCCGCTTCCAGCGCGTCCACCTGGTCCCGTTGCAGCGCGATCAGCGGCGATACCACGATGGCCGGGCCGCCCAGCGAGAGCGCCGCAATCTGGTAGATGGCCGACTTGCCGCTGCCCGTGGGCATGATGGCGAGGGTGTCCTGACGCCGCAGCACCGAGGCGACGGCTTCTTTCTGGGCAGGGTGGAGACGGTCATAGCCGAAAATCTCGTGGGCGATTCTCTGCGCCCGCTGCATGTCTCTACTGGGTCTGGGCACGGGGGACTCCTTGGGCATCCCAGCGTCGTGCCTGGCAGGCAGCGGCGGATGTTGGGCGTCCCCACCTGGCTTTAACCCTCCTGTCCAGCGGTGTGATCCCTTACGAACCCGCCAGCCTTACACCCACCGCCGCCGCCTCGCCGCCCACAGCACAGCCACGAACAGCAGCAGCAGCGCACCCACCACCAAGGCAAAGCCGCGCCAGCCCGACTTCTCGAAGGTCAGTTCGAAGTTCATGCCGAAGAGCCCCGCGATGAGGGACCCTACGCCCGTCAGGACCGTCACCACCGTCAGCAGGCGAACGATGTCGTTGGTACGCCGACCCAGGCTGGACATGTACAGGTCAAAGGAGCCCAGAATCACGTCCCGGAGTCCCTCTACGGACATTACGGCCCGCTCGAAGCGCTGTTCCAGGGCGTCGAAAGCGGCGGCCGTCTCACCGTCGGCCAGGGCCTTGAAGTCAGGGCGCGAGAGGGTGGCGTACACACCGCGGTGCGAAGTGAGGAGGCGGCGCAGCTCGCCCATGTGGCGGCGCTGGGCAGCCAAGTCCTCCAGAAAATCCCGCTCGGGCGCCGAGCGCAAGATGGCCTCGTCCAGCCGGTCCACCCGTTCCTCCAACCGCTCGACTTCACGCAGGTAGCTTGTGAGGTGCCACCCCAGGAGCGCCGCCAGAAACAACCCCGAGGACAGCCGCCCCACCTTGCCGTTGCTGCGCTGCTGCGCCGCAAATTCCTTCAGGAAGTCGATGCCGTCCTGGTGAACGGTCACGAGGACATTCGGCGCGACAAAGACGCTCACCCCCATGCCCGTCAGCCGCCCGCCCTCATCCACACGCACCGACTGCACGTCCACCCGGAAGGCTCCGCCGTCGCTGACCACCTGTGGGTGGGGCGAATCGTTCAGCTGCCGCTCGAGCAGGCGGGGCGGCAGGTCCAGCAGCGCCGCGAGTTGCTGGGTCTCCCCCGCGTCACCGCGCGACAGGTCCACCCACAGCAGCTGGTCCTCGCGCAGCCCCCGCACCTGCTCGGCACTCAGGGTCACCTCGTGGTCATCTCCGTCGGCGTCAAACAGGTAGGTGCGGTTCATGGTGTCCCGGCCCTCATGCTACGCCGCCGCTCCCGTTCGGTGCGGTGCGGTCCGGCGATGCTGGGGGAAGGCGGCGGGGGTGTCTGCCACGCCCGTTGCGACGTACCCCTAAGCATGGTGGCCTAGCGTAGGCAGATTGGCTTCCTCACGCCGCATTCCCCTGCTACCGTGGGCTCAACACCGGAAGGAGGTGCTGTGCATGACCGACATCAACATCATTGTCAGCCTGAACGCGACCGAACGAGGAATTTTCGTCTCCGCAGATAGGAGCCACCGTGCCGCACCACCAGCAAAGACTGTTCACGTCTTGGCCTTCCGAGGTTTCAGCCGCCACTAAATTTCATCCGGGGCACCCATGAGTGCCCGCTGGCTCGAAGACGAGCTGAACGGCGCCGGTATCCAAGCCGAGCGGCGAACCAAGCACAAGGCGAAAAAGCCCCTGGGCCGCCGACGCCTGGAGACACTGACCGCCGACGCCGAAACGGGCGAGGCGGGCGACGACATCATCCGCCGACTGATGGCGCTCGGGCACATCACCGAGGTGGTGGCCGAACTCAAGAGCGGCAAGGAGGCCACGGCCTACGTGGCGCGCGGCCCACACGGCAGCGTTCTCGTCAAGCTCTACCGCGACCTCGAAGCCCGTTCGTTCAAGCGTGACGGCGTGTACCGCGAGGGACAGGTCATCCTCGACCAACGGGCCGCCCGCGCGATGGCGAGCCGCAGCCGCAAGGGCCTGGAAATGCTCCAGGCGGGCTGGGTCAGCGCCGAGTACGCGCACCTGTGGCACCTCTGGAGCGCCGGACTTCAGGTTCCCGAACCCCTCGTCGGCCCCAGTCCCTTTGAATACAGCGCGACCACCCCCGCCGTCCTGATGCGGCTGATCGGCACCGAGGACCAGCCCGCCCCCCGCCTGAGCGACGCTCCACTCACCCCCGAAGAAGCGCGCAACGCCTGGAAGCAGTCGGTACAGGGCATGGCCGATCTGCTCCGGCTGGGCTACGCCCACGGCGACTACAGCACCTACAACCTCTTGTGGTGGGAGAACACCGTGACGATCATCGATTTCCCGCAACTGACGACCCGTCAGAACCCCAACTTCACCGAACTGCTGCGACGCGACGCCCAGAGCCTCGCCACCAGCTTCCGCAAGCACGGCATCCAGGCAGACGGCGAAACGACCCTGCGCGAAGTGCAGCGGCGGGCGGCAGGTCAGGGTCCGGCGCCGCGCGTCGTGCTGCCCTGAACCTTCATCTCCGCCCCGAACGTCCCGCCGACACCGCGGCCACCGCTGAGGTGACGCGCCTGGCCTTCACCTACAACGGTGGTCTGCGGGAGAATGAAACGATTGAACAGATCCGCGCTTCGGGCCGCTTCCTGCCCGCCCTCTCGCTGGTGGCCGAGGTGGAGGGCCAGGTGGTCGGTCACGTCATCGTCGCCCCGACGGACCCGCGGGGAGATTTGACGCGTCCCGGGCGACCCCGGCGTGTCCTGCTGCTGGGACCCATCAGCGTTCTCCCCGGTGTTCAGAGGCGGGGAAGCGGGAGCGCCCTGACGCCCGCCGTGCTGGAGAGGGTACGCGCCTGCGCCGAACCGATGGTGGTGCTGCGCTGTGGGGCCACGCCGACTACTACCCACGCTTCGGGTTCCGCCGGTCAGTGGACTTCGGCCTGCGGCCGGACACCCCGGCGGCGATGGTCTCCCCCCTGTATGGCGCCCTGGGCGCCTACGCCGGACTTGAGCTGCCCGCCTGAAGGGGCCCCCCTCCGCAGGCGCGCTCCCAAAGCCTGCCTGTATGCCCGCGACCTCACCCCGTCCGGGACCTTCTATTCGGAGGTCCTCGGCCTGACGCCGTACGGGCAAGTGTAGGGGCGGCATCCGTTTGACCAGCTCAAAGGCTCCATGCTCCGCATCTTCACGGGCAAACGCGTAGCCCGGCGAGGTGCCGCCGCACACGGGAAAGTCGGGCGACCACGTCTGCCTGAGCATCACCCGCGAGGAGACGAACGCCCGGCAGGCGCGGCTGGGGGTCACGGCCTGAAGGTCGCCCGCCGCACCTTGGGGAATCGGGGCAAGAGCGTGCACTTCAAGGACCCGGAGGGCAACACGTGCTGGAGCCAATTCCAGCACGCATCTGAGGCTGGAACGCGCCGGAGATTCATCGTCAGTGACGTTCAAGAAGGTACGGGGAACCCCGAGATCGGCCTGCCTTCCACCTCCTCTCCGCTTCAACGGGCCTCTGGAGAGTGAAGCGCGCCGTGAGCAGGCTTCCCGCCGTCACCCTGCGCCGCCCCGAACCTGCAGCGTTTCCCTCGGCCTTCAGGCCCACGCATGAACTTCAACGCCATGTGGACCTGAGCACCTACCTGGAGCGGCCGAAACGGCAAGTGGCCCAGGGCTTCGCGCCGGTGGGCACGTACATGAATACCGGGCTGCTGGGCCTGATTGGCGCCCCGACTGCCGTGGGCAGGGCACCGGACAGCAGCGGATGGCCCAGGCCGAGAAGGAGGCCAGGCGGCGCGGCTTCCCCGAGGTGGTTCTGGATTCCGGCCCCGATGCCCTGCCCTTCTATGAGCGTCTGGGTCTTGTGCGGCGCGAACACCGCCCATGCACAAGGCGCTGGCCCAGCCCGAGGAGGCCACCGCTGGGTCACCCACCGTTGAATCCGGATACCCTGACCCCATGCCCCGTCCCCTGAAGTTGCTGCTTGTCCTGCTCCCCTTCCTGCTCGCGTCCACCGCTGCCCAGCGCCGCCGCAAGGACGCCCGGCATGAGCGTTAAGCCGCTGCGCTCGGTGCTGTACGTCCCGGGCGACAAGCCGCGCGCGATCGACAAGTCCCGGACACTGGGGGCCGACGCCGTGGTTCTGGACCTCGAAGATGCCGTCGCCCCCGAACACAAGGACGCAGCGCGCGAGAACGTACGGGGCGCGCTGGCAAACCGCTGGCCCTGCCCCGTCTTCGTACGGGTCAATGGCCTGGGCACGCCCTGGGAACACGCGGACCGCGAGATGGCCCTGCTTACCGGAGTGGACGGCCTGGTCCTGCCCAAAGTGGAGGACGCCCGCACCGTGGGCGCGCTGCACCTGCGCGTGCCCCTGTGGCCCATGATCGAAACGCCCCTCGGCGCGCTACACGCCGCAGAGATCGCTGGGGTGCCTGGCGTTGCGGGACTGATCGTGGGGGCCAACGACCTCGCCCGCGCCTTACGGACCCGCCCCCACCCCGAGCGCCTGCCGTTGCTGCACGCCCTGTCGGCGGTGGTGCTGGCGGCCCGCGCCTACGGCAAAGTGCCCCTGGACGCCGTGTACAACGATGTACGTGACCCAGAAGGCTTCGATCGGGAGTGCAGGCAGGGCCGCACCCTGGGCTTTGCAGGCAAGACGGTGATTCACCCCTCCCAGGTGGAAGCGGCGAACCGGGCCTTCGGCGTGACCGCCGCCGAGGTGGAAACGGCCCGGGCGCTGCTGCAGGCCTGGAACCAGGCCCGTGCAGAGGGCAAAAGCGTCGCCACCCATGGGGGCGCACTTGTCGAGCAGATGCACGCGGACGAGGCCGCCGAGGTGCTCGCGCTGTGGACGCAGGGAACAGCAGGCTAAGTAGGCGCTTTCCCCCTCCTGTAGAGCTGCCCAGAAGGGGTGGGGTGCGGCGAGCGCAACTCGCCCTCACTTTGCCTGAAGGCGAGCTCCCACCTCCTCATCTCCCTTGCTTTATCCTAGTAAAGATCCTTAAAATACTTAAGACATGCTCCTGACCGAACGCGAGCGCGCCCTCCTCGCTCTTATTCGTGAATTCCCCCTCAGCCCCCCCGAAGAACTCGCCCGCCGCCTGGGCACCTCCCGCGCCGCCGTCAACGTGCATGTCAGCAGTCTGACCCGCAAGGGAGCCTTGCTGGGGCGGGGCTACGTCGTGGCTCCTGAGGAAAGCCGCCGGGTGGTGGTGATTGGCGGCGCGAACCTCGACATCAAGGCGCGCACGCTGGCCGCCGCCATTCCCGGTACCAGCAATCCTGGGCAGGCGACGCAGGCGCCGGGCGGCGTCGCCCGCAATATTGCGGAGAACCTGGCACGGCTGGGGGTGCAGGCGCAACTCATCGCTGCCATCGGGCGCGATCCTCCCGGTGATCTGCTGCTGCGCGGTACGGAAGCGGCGGGCGTGGACGTGCGGGCAATGCTGCGCGCGAACGTTCCTACCGGCACGTACACGGCGGTGCTGGACCACGCGGGTGAACTCGTGATTGCGGTGGCCGCGATGGAGGTGATGGACGCCCTCACGCCCGCCGCGCTGAACGAACGCCGAAGCGTGCTCAGAGGTGCGGCCTGGGTCGTGGCCGATGGCAACCTGGGCACAGAAACGCTGACGCACCTGCTGACCCTTTGCCGGGAGGCGAACGTGCCCGTGGTGTTTGAGCCTGTGAGTGTGCCCAAAGCCGCGCGCCTCCTGCGCGCACTTTCGCGTGGGCTGGCCCCACACACCGTCACCCCCAACGTGGCGGAACTTGCCGCACTTTTGGGGCGGGAAGTGGCAGATACGGCGGAGGCGCTGGGGGAAGCGGCGAATGAACTTCACGCGCGGGGCATCGAGACCGTCTGGATTCGCCGGGGTGAGCGCGGCAGCCTGCTGTCCACCCTGGAAGGCGTGACCGAAATCCCGGCCCTTCCCGCCCAGGTCCTGGACGTAACGGGCGCAGGCGACGCGATGCTCGCCGCCTACCTCGCCGCGCTGCTGAGCGGAGCTCCCGCTCCCGAAGCGGCCCGCCACGGCCACGCCGCCGCTGCCCTCACTGTTGAAAGTACGCACGCCGTCTCCCCCAGCCTCACGCTCGTGGCAGTGCAGGCCAGGCTGGAGTAGACGTCGCCCGCCGCCAGGGTTCAGTCGCCAGCAAGATCATTGCCCCTCTCAAGGAGTTTCCATGACCATCCGCCCCGAAATTGCCCATCACCTGGACCTTCACCCCGAAGTCGCCGCGGCCCTCGACGCGGGCCGGCCCGTCGTGGCCCTGGAAAGCACCATCATCAGCCACGGCATGCCGTACCCGCAGAACGTGGAAATGGCAAACGGCGTCGAGAACGTTGTCCGCGAGAATGGGGCCACCCCCGCCACCATCGCTGTGCTGGGCGGCCGCCTGAAGGTGGGCCTCACGCCAGATGAACTCGAGCTCCTCGCCACCGATAAGGCTGTTCAGAAGATCAGCACCCGCGACCTCCCCGTGACTGTGGCCCTCGGCGGACACGGAGCCACCACCGTCGCCTCCACCATGCGGATCGCCTCTCTCGCGGGCATTCGCGTCTTTGCCACCGGTGGTACAGGCGGCGTTCACCGGGGCGCTGGCCAGACGATGGACATCAGCGCGGACCTCACCGAACTCGCCCGCACAGACGTGTGCGTGGTCAGCGCGGGCGTCAAGAGCATCCTCGACATCGGCCTGACGCTGGAGGTGCTCGAAACCCAAGGCGTGCCCGCCATCACGCTGGGCAGCGGGGAATTCCCCGCCTTCTACTCGCGCTCAAGCGGTTTTGCCTCTCCCCTGTCCGTCACCACCGAGGCCGAAGCCGCCCGCGTGCTGCACGCAAAGTGGACGCTGGGCCTGTCCGGCGGCGTGCTGCTCGCCAATCCCATCCCCGCCGAGGCCGAGATTCCCGCCGCCGAGATCACGCCCCATATTGAGCAGGCGCTGAAGGACATGGACGCGCTGGGCCTGACAGGCAAGGAAACCACGCCCTACCTGCTGGGCCGCCTCGTGCAGATTACGGAGGGCCGCAGCCTCGCGGCGAACATCGCCCTCGTGCGCCACAACGCGGCCGTGGCAGCGCGGGTGGCGGAGGCTTTTGCACAACTGGCAACAGCGCCGGCCTGACCATCTGAAAGGCTGACCGCCTGGCTGCCCTGAACAGGCAGGCGGTTTAGCCTACTGGACCTCACGCCCTGTCCCTACGGCAGGAACGCGCCGCAATCTCCGTGAGAACCGGGTGGTACGCTCGGGAACGGTTATGGACGCATACGACGTAGTGGTGATTGGCGGCGGCCCGGCAGGCTACGTGGCCGCGATTCGCGCCGCACAGCTGGGCTTCAAGACGGCCTGCGTGGACGCTTTCGAGCGGGGCGGCAAAGCTTCGCTGGGCGGCACCTGCCTCAATGTGGGCTGCATTCCCTCCAAGGCGATGCTCGATTCGAGCGAACGCTTCGAGATGATCAACCACGAGGCGGCCGAACACGGCATCCAGGTAGACGGCGCGCGGGTGGACCTCACGAAAATGCTGGGCCGCAAGGAAGCCGTGGTGGACAAGCTGACCGGCGGCGTGGCCTTCCTGTTTCGCAAGAACAAGGTCACCAGCATTCACGGTTTGGGCCGCCTGGTGCGGCAGGACGGAGAGGGCTGGATCGTGGACGCGGCCGGAACTGAGGTGCGGGCAAAGAACGTGGTTGTGGCGACGGGCAGCAGCCCCCGCGAACTGCCCCTCGCCCCCTTCGGTGGGCACATCGTGGAAAACAGCGGCGCTCTTGCCTTCGAGCAGGTGCCCGCACGCCTCGGCGTGATCGGCGCGGGCGTGATCGGTGTGGAACTGGGCAGCGTCTGGCGTCGCCTCGGCGCGCAGGTCACGATTCTCGAAGCCCTCCCCGGTTTCCTGATGGCTGCCGACGACGCTGTCAGCAAGGAAGCCCTGAAGCAATTCCAGAAGCAGGGCCTGGAGTTCCACTTCGGCGTCCAGATCAAGGATGTGAAGCAGGACGAAGCGGGCGTCACCGTCATCTATGAGGAAAAGGGAAGTGACGTAACCGCGCAGTTCGACAAGCTCATCGTCTCCATCGGCCGCGTGCCCCACACCAAGGGTCTGGGGGCCGAGGCGGTTGGTTTGGAACTGGACGAGCGCGGCTTCGTGAAGGTGGACGGGCACTACCGCACCAACCTTCCCGGCCTTTATGCCATCGGCGACGTGGTGGGCGGCGCGATGCTGGCGCACAAGGCGGAAGAAGAAGGCGTGGCCGTGGCCGAACTCCTCGCGGGGCAGGCCGGACACGTCAACTACGACGTGGTGCCCTGGGTGATCTACACCTCGCCTGAAATCGCCTGGGCGGGTCTGACGGAAAAGCAGGCCAAGGACAAGGGCTTCAAGGTCAAGGCCGGACAGTTCCCCTTCAGCGCCAACGGGCGCGCGCTGGGCCACGGTGATCCACGCGGCTTCGTGAAGGTGGTCGCCGACGCCGAGACCGACAAGATTCTGGGCGTCCACATGATCGGTCCCAACGTCTCTGAACTCATCGGCGAGACGGTGGCGATTATGGAGTTCGGCGGAAGCGCCGAAGACCTCGCCCGCACCGTCCACGCCCACCCCACCCTCAGCGAAGTGGTGAAGGAAGCGGCGCTGGCCGCGGACAAGCGCGCGCTGCACATGTAGCGGTCAGCAAAACACAGGGGCGGGGGCTTTCCCGCTCCTGTGTTTTGCTTCCTTAGGCACGCTGTCCGGGGTCCAGCGCCAGCACCCGCCGCGTCGCTTCGCCCAGAATCGCCTGCACGTCACCTGGCGTCTGGGCCTCCACGTACACGCGCACTACGGGCTCCGTGCCCGAGGCACGGAACATCGCGGAAGCTCCGCCCGAGAGCAGCAGCTTCACGCCGTCGATGGTCTTTTTGCCTTCCACCGGATGCCCCGCAACATCGGTGTAGGTCTGAACCTCACGCATCAGCGCTTCCTTATCGAAGCCAGGGCTGAGGTGCAGGTCTGCCCGGTCGTACTCGTGGCGGAAGCCCACCTCGGCCTCAATCTCAGCGAACAGTGTGTCCAGGCTCTTGCCGCTTGCCGCTACCGCCTCCAACATCAGCAGACTGTTCAGCAGGCCGTCACGCTCGGGGATGTGTCCGCGTGAGGACAGGCCGCCCGATTCCTCACCGCCGATCAGCACTGCCTTGGCGTCGTCCGCCTGCCCCTCCAGGAAGGCGTCGGTGATGTACTTGAAGCCCACGGGCGTCTCCAGCAGTTCCAGGCCCAGATGCCCCGCCAGCAGCTCGATCACCCGGCTGCCAGAGACGGTCTTGACCACGCGCCCCCGCAGCCCCCGTCCATGCAGGTGGCGGATCAGGACCGCGAAAATCTGGTGGCTGTTGAAGAACCTGCCCCCCGCCGTAACAGCCCCTACCCGGTCTGCGTCGCCGTCGGTGACGACACCCAGCGCCGTGCCCGTCTCGCCCGCCATGACGCCCATCAATTCGCCCAGGTTCTGGGGGATGGGTTCGGGGTTGACGCCGTAGAACATGGGGTCCGGCCGACCATGCAACTCGGTAACCTGGGCCCTCAGCCCCGCGTGCTGCGCGTACCCCGTCAGCCAACCGCACGCTGCCCCACCCATCGCGTCGTGGACCACGTGACCTTCGTAGGCCCGCAGGGCAGCCAGATTAAGCTGGCGGTCCAGCTGGGCGTAATACGCTTCCCGAATATCAAAGGACCGAATGGACCCAGGCGGGCCGTTATGCGGCTGAGGCTCCCGCAACGCCCGCTCCACCTCGGCCACGAGGGCGGGCGTTGCGCTGCCTCCATACGCCCCCTTGATCTTGTAGCCGCTGTACTGGGGTGGATTGTGGCTGGCGGTAAGCATCACGCCCCCCGCCGCGCCTCGGTGAACCACCGCAAAGGACAGAGCGGGCGTGGGCAGATATTCACTTGCCAGAAGCACGTTCAGCCCAGTTTCGGCCAGTGCCTCCGCCACCACGCGGGCGAAGCCAGCTCCCTGAAAGCGGGTGTCGAAGCCCACGACGACCGACGTTCCACCCGTGGCGCGCAGCGCCTGGGCATGTGCACGGGCCACCCGCATCACGTTCTCGTACGTGAAGTCCTCCGCGATGATGTCGCGCCAGCCGTCTGTTCCGAATTTAATGGGCATGTATTCTCCGTTTCCCCACTCTAACAAGCCTCAGGGTGGCCACGCACGCTTGACGAATTCGAGTTCCTCCCGTATTCTTCTGTGCGTGCCGGAAACGGCACCCCTTGAAAGGCAGTCAGCGAAATGCGCTCCAGCGCTCGCAAAACTGAAGTGGTGTGGCCCCATCGTCTAACGGTTAGGACACTACCCTTTCAAGGTAGCGATACGGGTTCGAATCCCGTTGGGGTCACCAAGAAAGTCTCCCGCTTTCAGCTCACGCTGTGGCGGGAGTTTTTCCTTTGGTCCCCCTGGAGCCGCCGTCTCTATACTGACGGGCGTGAGTTCTTCCCCAGACGCTCCCTCCTTCACACCGCCGCGCTGGGTCAGCTGGTTTCTCGCCATCATTCCCGTATTTCCGGCGCTTTACGCCGCCGCTCTCGGCAGCCTTCCGCTGCTGCGCTTCCTGCCACTGCGGGCACGGCAGGTGCTGTTTTTCTTCGCGGCGACGCAGCTGATCGCCGCCCTCTTCACGCCACGCCCCCTGCTGTCCCTGGGCTTGGCTGCGGCGCGGACGCTGGTGATCTTCGCCATGATCGGAGCGGGCGCCTACCTGCGTGACAGCCGCAACCTCCGCCCCCTGCTCTGGGGACAGCTGGCCGTCTGTGTGACCGCCTGGGTGTACACGCTGAGCACCCAGGGGCTGGGCGGGGTACAGGAACGGCTGGGCCATCCCTACTACTTCATCGTGTCTCTTGGGCTCGTGGCGGTGGTGGCGCTGTGGCTGATCGTCTTCTGGCAGGGAAGCGCGCTGTGGTGGCGCGTTCCCGCCGTGTTCTTCGTTGTGGCGACTTTCCTGGCCACGGGGAGCCGGGGACCCCTGCTCGCCCTGACCGTGGGGAGCCTGGCGGTCTTGGCCTTCGCTGGCCGGCAGCGGCGCTGGTGGCTCCTGCTGCCGGCCATCGTCGGCCTGGGCTTCGCCAGCCTGACCCAGGGCGCCGAGCTGCCCATCCTCCCGGTGGAACGCCTGCTCAACGATCAGACCACGGGGCGGAACTACATCTGGCGGGACGCCATTCAGGCCTGGCAGACCTCTCCCATCGGTGGAGTGGGCGTTTACCAGGGGGGAGAACGGCTGACCTTTCTCCTCAAAGACGGCTGCCTGCTCACCCCGACGTTGGAACGCAACGGCGTCGCCTGCCCCGCCTCCCTGGTCCGCTGGAGCAGCCTTTGGTTGACTGCCCACAACGCCTGGCTGCAGTGGTTACTTGAAACCGGAGTTCTCGGTCTGGCTGGCCTGGCCCTGGTGGTGGGCTACGCCCTGTGGTGGTCAGCCCACCTGAGAGACGCGCTGACCGTGGCCATCTTGTACGGATTTACAGCCATCAATATGGTCGACGTGGTGATTGCCCTTCCCAGTCAACATTTTGCTGAACTGTGGTGGGTGGCCGTCGGCCTGACTCTCGCAGGAATCAAGGTGAAGGCCCCCCCATGAAGAGCGCCAAGCCCATCCCGCACCTCGACGGCGTTTTGCCAGACCTCTCGCTCCAGTCGCTCAATCATTTTCGTGCTCCGGAACCCTGGGGCCGCTGGATGCTCGGCCTCAAGAGCAACCTGAAGCTCAGGGCCGAGGGGGACGGCTGGGTTGCCCTGCGCCTGGAATTCGAATTGCCGGCCCAGAACCAGTCTCTTCTGATTCGGCTCAACGGCACGTCCGCCGGCTCCATTCCACCTCAGAAGGAGAAAAAACACCTCACCCTTCAACTGCCCCTCTTCCTGAAGCGCGGTCTCAACGAACTGAGCTTTGAAACCAACGGCAGCAACCGTTTCCCAGGAAGAACTCCCTTCGCTCCAGGCGACCCGAGCGACCTCTCCACCGCGTTCTTTGATCTCTCCTTTGCCCCAGTAAGCGGGTTGACCTCTCCGGCTCAGCCTTCTTTCTACGGAACCCTCGAATCGCCGGGTCCGAAGGCGTACTGGCCCGCTCCCTTTGGCCAGGTCACCTTTTTTTCCACGAAGCGGGGCCCCGGAGAGCTGGCCTACAGCCTGGTCACCGCTAAAAAAGCGCAGGTTTTGAGCATCCGCCTGGATGACAAGGTCGTCAAAGTCCTCCAACCGACGGGACCCAGTCCCCTCCTCTCCGGACGGGTGCCCCTGGCGCTGGACGGACGGCTTCACCGCGTGACCATCACCGCCACGTCCGGTGTTCCACGGGGCGCCACGCCCAATGACAGCGTGGCCGAGCTTGAACGGCTGTACGGCGCAGCCCCCTTTTACGTCCAGCGCCTGGAACTGACGTCACCCCCGCCGCTCTCTCCCCACGGAGCGCTCACCCTGGCGGCCGCCCTTACCCTCCTGCTCCTGGCTCTGATCTACCGCCTGCTGTTTCGGGCCGGCCGACTTCAAGCGGGAACGCCCCCTTGATCGCCGAATGAACGTTGATGGTCCCTCCACCAACGTTCATTCGGGTCCGTCGGTCCGCAACGCCGAATGCAGTTCGGCGCGCCGAGGGGGAACGCCGGGGCTCGGGAAAGTCATGGGCGAACTGGGAGGCTGGTGAGACGAAGTTGACCTGGAAGCCCCTGGTCCAGAACTTCACCTCAGCTCCTGGACAGCAGTTCCTGCCGCAGGACCTGCCACCGGTCCGTATTCAGACTCACGTCGCCGGGCAGGGTCACCCCAGCCTGCGCCCGTGTCCCTTCCTGTACGTCGGGCTTGCGGCGGCGTGCCAGCTCGTATACGCTTTTGCGCTCGGTGACGATGTGCAGCACCGGCTCCCCGACTTCTCGAGCGTGCTGAACGACCAGGGCGATCTCTGGCGCGATGATGTCCACGTAGTCCTGACTGGTGAACACGTCGCTGAACGCCACAGGATAGGCAAATTCTCTGGGGCGAAAGCTGGTCCGTAGGATGAGGAAACGCTTGGCCGCGCGAGCGGCTTCCTCAGCCACCAGCTTGGTCAGGGCGTAGTAGTTGACCACCGGACCCGGCGTGTCCTCTTCCCCGTAATTGCCGCGCTCACCGCCAAAGACGTAATCGGTGCTGATGTGAACCAGCTTCGCGCCTACCGCGTCCGCCGCCGCCGCCACGTGGCGGGTGCCCACCACATTGACGCGCCAGCAGGCGTCCCGCTCGCGTTCGGCCCCCCCCACGTTGGTGTAGGCCGCTGCGTGGACCACCACGTCCGGGCGTTCCCGCTCGGCCACCGCCAGGACCTGCGCCGCGTTTGTCACGTCCATCTCCGCCGAGGACGGAGCGACAATCCCGGGCAGCAGGGCGCGCAACTCGGTGCCCAACCGCCCACCCCCCCGGGTCAGCAGGATCTTCACCCGCGGTCCTCCGCCCACAGGGCCTCGCCGAAGAAGTTCCAGGGCAAGCGGCCCTCGTTGGGATCGGCGAGGTTGAACTGGGCGTCCATGGTGTAGATCAGGGTGGCCCCAGCGTCACCCGCTTGGTAGCCGTGGGCCACACCGCTCGGAATATGCACCATCGTAGGCTGCTCACCGCTCAGCACCAGCTTGCGCTGCACCCCCAGCGTCGGACTGCCCGCTCGGCAATCGACCAACCAGACGGTCAGCTGACCGCTGATCACACACCAGATTTCGTTCTGCTCTTCCTTCACGTGAATGTGGAAGGCGTTGATGCGGCTCGGTGCTGCCCAGGACACGCTGATCTGCCGCGGAACAAGCTGCCCCGGCAACTGCTGCACGCCCTGCTCATCCAGGCGCAGGTACTCCATAAATGCGCCATTCTCGCTGCGATTCTTGCGGAGCGCCTGTGTCCAGACCCCTTCAATCTGGGGCGAGGCGGGATAAGCCTCGAACTTCAGGGCCTGGGTAAAGGCTGGGGCGAGTTGGATGCGGTGTTGCGCCTGTGTGGCCGGCATATCAGTCATGGGGTCCTCCCTTTTCGCGGGTGATCTTCAGCAGGTATTGCCCATACCTGTTCTTGGCCAGGCGCGCAGCCTGCTCGAGCAGCATGTCGGTCGATATCCAGCCGTTGCGCCAGGCGATCTCCTCGGGAGCGGCCACCTTCAGTCCCTGCCGGTGCTCGATGGTCTGAATAAAGAGGCTGGCTTCCAGCATGCTCTCGTGCGTCCCGGTGTCCAGCCAGGCGAAGCCGCGGCGCATCAGCTGCACGTCCAGCAGCCCCTCATACAGGTACACGTTGTTCACGTCGGTGATCTCCAACTCCCCGCGCGGCGAGGGCCGAATTCCCTTGACGATGTCCACCACGTTGCGGTCGTAGTAGTACAGCCCAGTTACCGCAAAGTCGGACTTCGGCTGCGCCGGCTTTTCCTCAATGGACAGCGCGCGGCCCGCATCGTTGAACTCCACCACGCCGTAACGCTCCGGGTCGCTGACCTGATAGGCAAAGACCGTCGCACCCTTCTCCCGGGCACTCGCCACTGCCATGAGGTCCGAGAGATCGTTGCCGTAAAAGATGTTGTCGCCCAGAATCAGGGCGCTCTCATGCCCACGCACGAAATCCTCGCCGATCAGAAAGGCCTGTGCGAGACCCTCGGGCCTGGGCTGAACGGCATATTCCAAGTGCAGTCCCCACTGGCTTCCGTCGCCCAGCAACTGGCGAAAGCGGGGGGTGTCCTCGGGCGTCGAGATGATCAGGATGTCCCGGATACCGCCCAGCATCAATGTAGACAGCGGGTAATAGATCATCGGCTTGTCGTACACGGGCAGCAACTGCTTGGACACGGCCAGGGTCGCTGGGTACAGCCGTGTGCCGCTCCCCCCAGCCAGGATGATGCCCCGGCGGGAAATTCCTGTGGGCACCGTCATCGGGGCGCAGTCCCAATGAGACGCTTGGCGTACTGCCGCTCATAGTATTCCCGGAATTCCCCGCTGCGAATCGGCTCCCACCACCAACTGTTCTCGGCATACCAGCGCGCGGCCTCAGCGACCGCCTGCCGGGGATCGTACTTTGGTTCCCAGCCCAGTGCCCTGAGCTTGTCCACGTTCATGGAGTAGCGCCGGTCGTGCCCAGGACGGTCCGTTACGTGTCTGACCAGGCTGTGGTCCTTGCCCAGCGTCTCCAGAACAATGTCCACCATCTCCAGGTTGGTCATCTCGCGCCCGGTCCCCACGTTGTAGACCTGCCCGATCTCACCCCGCAGCAGTGCCGCCTCGATGCCCGTGCAGTGATCGTATACGTGTGCGTAGTCACGCATCTGACGCCCGTCTCCGTAAACCGGAAGTGGCTCTCCCAAAATGGCGTTGGTGCTAAATAGTGGCACCGCCTTTTCCGGGTACTGGTAGGGCCCGACGTTGTTGGCCCCACGCGTGATGGTCACGGGCAGTCCGTAGGTGATGGAGTAGGCCTGAACCAGCTGGTCTGCCGCAGCCTTGCTCGCTGCGTAGGGGCTGCGCGGCGCGAGCTCGTCGGTCTCTACGCTCTGGTGCTCGTCCGGGATATGGCCGTACACCTCGTCGGTACTGATGTGGTGCAGCCGAATGCCCAGCGCCCGCGCGACTTCCAGGAGCACGTGGGTGCCCCGCACATTCGTGTCTGTAAAGACCAGTGGGCCCAGGATGCTCTGATCCACATGGGTTTCAGCAGCAAAGTTGACGATCAGGTCGATTTCCCGCTCCTCACAGGTTCGGCGCACAAGTGTCAAATCGCCGATATCCCCCACCACCAGACTCAGGTTGTCGTTCTCCCAGAGGTCATGCAGGTTCTCCTTGCGTCCGGCGTAGGTCAACTTGTCGTAGACCACCACTTGGCTTTCAGGATGCTGTTTCAGCCAGTAGCGTACGAAGTTACTGCCGATAAAACCACAACCACCCGTTACGAGCATTCTCTTGATTGGTGTCATCTACTTCCTCCCCTGCCAGTAGAAACTGTGCATGCTCATCTTTTTCCGCACCTTTACTGGAAAAAGACTGTACCTTTGTCCGAACTGAAAGCCTAGAAACTTTACTCCCGCTTCAAGCACCGCTTCAGGAATTATAGACCAGCGACCATCTTTCGCGAGAGCAGAAACCTGATCCAAAACGAATCTTGCTCCCGCCGTCCCTACTTTACCAGCCTCGACCTGCCGTGCGTAGTCTCGAAAAAAAACACCAACATCGAAATTCCTTCTAAATTGCTGCAATAAGGAATAGTTGTGAGAGTGGTACACTTCCGCATTGGCTGCGTACTGTATTGATTTGCCATTTCTAATGGCGTTTGCAGCGAAAGCCATATCCTCATTCATGATAATATGTTCAGGAAAACCCCCTAAAGAAAAAAACTGATCCCTATCTACTGCCGAACAGACGTTAGAGAAAAAAAAGTTCTTTACGCCGAGCAGTTTTAGGGAGTCCATATTCTTGATTTGAGATACAGGTGGATAGTTTGTCAAGCGGGTAATCGCCTCTAGGTGCTTGGCATCTCGCTTTGGGAGCTGTCGAGCATAAGCGGCGACGACATCATCTCCAAGAGGCTCAATAAGCCTCGCCACCATTGACTCATCAATGGGAACGGCATCCTGCGTCATAAATATTAGAATTTCCGCATCCTGTGCCAGTAGGGCGGCTTTGTTCCTGGTGCCCCCATGGTCGAATTCGTTTGGAGAGATAGAAATAAATTCGTCTGCAAAGCACTTTATGATCTCCGACTCCCGGGAGCCGGAGTCGATACACAGTACCCGAACATCATGCTCTCTGTTCGCTTTTACCCTCGAAACGAGAAGGGACAGCTCGAGCAAACTAGGATTTAATGTTGGCACAATAACACAAACTCTCATCTTAATTAACACTCTCCATTGATTTTGAAGTACTGTGAAGCAAGTTTAAGAAGGATTGTTCACTGTAAAATCTTTGGGTGTGCTCCTGAGCATATCGAGATCTATTGCGAATAGCATCAGGCATGCGCAAAGCCATTCTGCAAATTGTAGTCGCGTCGTCAACATCGAAAATCTCGAAGGCATAGGGAGAAATTTCAGAGACCCCAACGATCCCTTCAAGAGCTTTCGTAGAATAGATTGTGGGCATACCGGATGCCATAACATCTATCGTTTTAATTTTTACCCCTCCTCCATAAGCGATTGGCAGAATACAAAGGCAGTTGATTCCAGAAATGAACTCTTCGAGGCTATCGACGTAACCATGACCCACCACGCCATCTGCGTGTATTTTTTCAGAGCCCAGGCCAACAATGTGCAGAGTCAATTCTGTGTACTCCTTGTGTAGTATGCTCCACACCTTCTCAACAAACCACTCAATACCTATCGCATTTCCAGGAATACCCATATCACCGAAGATAAATATACTATCAAATTCTCCAGTTTTCTTAGAAAAATCTGGATTTATAACTGCTTTGGCGATGGGTGGGCACAGTACATGTTTTGCCTGGTAGACGGGAGCAGAAAACGCTTTTTGCATTCCTTTTAACTCATCTGCAGAGATGTGGAATACCCAATCCACACGCTTGAGTAGGTGTCTTTCGTATAATAGATATTGCTTTGAAACAATATAATGTAAGAGTTTTCTAATTCCATGGGAGGCAAGGGACATTTCGAGGTGATATTTCGATTCCCAATTGTGAATTCTGAGTATCGTCCTCCGGAGAGCCGTCTTATTCAACTTTAAAACCAGCAGGGACGATTGAATTCCTTCTATAAGATTTATACCTCCCTCCTCTCCAGTCTGATTGAAAACTTCTACGACCTGGGCAGAGGGAGACCTTGAGACAACAGGATAGGGTAGCAGGAAGGCCAAGATGGAAAAAGGCGTACGCTGTAATAGGGTTTCGTACTCTGGTCCAGTCGTCCTGTCAGTGCGTCTTGAATAGCTCCAAACAGCTGATTCTATGTTTTCCCCAAGTAGAGCGTTGTGTCGACGCTTAATTTCCAACCCTCCCCCCTTCTTTACAGAGGAATAGACAATTTCAAAGGCCAGCAGAGAAACTTTTCTCATCGTAAACCTTTCTTGTCAACTTAATTCTATCTATACAAAGAGTCAAAAAGACCAGCGCCAGAATGATAAGCGTGACCCTTTGAGAAAAAGCTGAGACGCTCACCCATTTTACTATTGTGGCCAATCCAAATGGATATAAAAAAGTACCAAAAATTGAATTTTTTCTATAGCTGGAGTAGAGTAACCCAATAATAACGCCGTATAGCCCAAAATATATTATTGAACCCCATTTAAAATCGTTAAACGTAAAACCATATATTGTTGCCCATATGTATCTTTGATTAAACCCATAACTGCGAACGTGTGCGAATTGTTCCTTCCAGTTCTCGCCAGGCGTTAGTGGTATATCAAGACCAACCTGACGGGCGTTCTCGGGAAGCGCAAGCAATCGAGACATAAGGGGCAGATCCCATATAAACTGGGTAGAGTAGTACCCAGAATTATTATTGGGATATACCAATTGTCCTCCTACCACTGCGGCCCCCCTATTAACAGAGGCAGGAAAATAGCCAATTAATTGTGCTATGAATTCATTCTGCCCGCTAGTTTTATTCCTGGCAGAATCAATTACATAGAATAAACTTGTTACAACAATTAGTGATAGTAGAATTGCTCTTACCGATTTATACAACCTCTTCAAGCTATTCCCATCAATCGAGGAAAGATAAACAATAAATCCTACAATTACAAGTGTAGTGAGAGAATCTCGAGCGAGCGAGAGAAACGCAGAAATAGTGAAAAGTAGTATATTAAATAGTAGAATAGTGGTATCGGTTTTTCTGCGCCTCAAGAGGTAGAAATAAATCCATAGTATCCCGCACATTGCTCCCAAAGTAGCATCGCCAATCCATCCAATTTTCCCTCCGGCTATCACCTCATTTAATTCGTCTTTTACAGTATATCCTGCCGTGTTACCAAAGTAAGACGAAAAGATCTGTCCCAGACCAAAGGAGATTTGAATGTAGGCAATCTTTACTAAAGAGAGGCCTACATTTAATATTGAAAGAAAATAAAATACTCGATAAGGTCTAATTATTCTGAAGCCAGGAAGAACAGAGGTTAGCCTCGCAGAGATCAATGATATAAGGCAAAAAACGAGAGTGCACGCCAGAGCAAAGACATAGAATTTTTCATTCAAGTACATTATGTCTCTCTCTTTTGTATAAAAAGAGTAGACTGAGGGAGGCAATAGGGAAAATAACACTATTGCCATAAAGCTATATATGGCCATCCACCAGGGCTGTAGTACACGCACTCAGTCTTCCCCAGTAAGTATCAGAATAGAGAGCAAGTTGCTATAGTTAAGCCTATTTGTCATTAAGTGTATGTTATGGATGACCGAACTGAACGAACGATTTACTCCCATTCCTCGTCGAACCATCAACCTTGCACTCGATCTTATAAGTTTTGATTTCACATATCGGCTCAGACTGTCCGTTGTATGTATTTTTATCTTGACCGCGTCCTCTGATGCAACAGCTTGATCTATGATTCCATGCCAGTCGCAGTCAAAGGGATTGAAGGTAAGATTCTTTTTACAATAAATCATAAAATAAGTCGATCGCTGAAAACTGGATATAGATTTTCCTGTCGAGAAATTAGCATATTTATATACCAGACTTCTTTTTTTATTATAGAATTTCAACACCTCAGAACGGTATCCATCAAATATGACCTTCAGCTCTGGTTTATCTGTGAAACTATATCTGTTCTGATTCTTTGATATCTGCTCAGCGTCAATCTTGAAGCCACTAAAATGAAAGAAAATGAGTTTTTTTCCATCTACAAAATGCTTATCTTTATTGGAAGTTACTTTATGTGCGTGTAAGTTCCAATAAGCCAGGTTGTACCCAGGAGTATCCAGCACACGGAGGCCACTAAACATCGTGGCGGCTATATTGATCCACTTCTGGTCGGTATAGAGCCCGCTATCGTACGACTCAAATGAATAGTACTTCAGACGCGATGCCCACCACCTCAAAAACCTAATCGATTCATCGGTAAGATGAATACCAATAAAGCCAAGGTTGTAAACACCGGTTCTTAAAATGTCCAATTCATTTGGTCGCAGTCCATCAGGTGTGTTTATGGGAGCAGGTAAATGAGGAGTAACAACGATATTATTATCTTCGATCAAACTATATAAATCGCCCAGATTTTCATATAAATAAATATCTGGATCAAAATATATGACAGAGTCATATCCTAAGTCGGACATGTGAAGAAATACATCCGGCTTTATGCTTGTTGCCAGCTCTGTAATGTCATAATAGAATGCTCTATGGACAAAGTCCTCTATTCGGAGGTCCTCGGCACGTATAATTTTAATTCTTGGATCAAAATTCAAATATTCTTCTTTATCATCAAGAAGTATAATAAAGAAGTCTTGGCCCGGCGAATTCCTGAAGATTGATTCAGCCAGGGCTTGAGCGAAGTGGATATAATTATTGTTGACTATTGTGAATATTGAACGCTTAGCCATCTTTTTTTACTCCAATCCAGGTGCCTAGTTCTTCTTTAAAGACTTTAATCACTTGAGCAGGGACCCCGACCGCTATAGAATTGGCGGGTATATTCCGGGTTACAACACTGTTCGCTCCAACTATTGCACCATCTCCTATAGAAACTCCTGGCAGCACGCAGACCCCCTCACCAAGCCAGACCTTACTTCCAATATGCACTGGTTGGATAGACAGAGGTCTATTATTGGGTGGATTATATGGACTATCTGGATTTGATCCATTGTATATCCCATGATTGTGGTCACTAATATAGATCCTACTTGCCATCAGAACATCTTCTCCGATGCTGACTCTAGAAATGCAGGCAATATGGACATCATCATTTATAGCAGTACCTTTTCCAATCGATAAGTGTGGTATATATCTACGTTCACCATGCCTAGATATTGCCTCAATTCGAGATCGCTTACCGATAGTAACGTCCTTCCCAATAATAATATCCCTACGTCCAGAAATATAAGCACTCTCCGATAGCTTTAAACCTCCTCCATATCCATATTTTTTCACCATATATCTTGATCTAACAATTGAATAAATAAGCCGAATAAAATATGTCCCGCCCTTCTCATCAAAAACCCGAACAACTCTTCTCAACATGCCAGACACCTCCAATAATCTTCTAGAAACTACTATCTCTGCCGATTACTTATCGAATCACCTATTAATTCATCGCGCAACCGTCTTCCTCAAAAGCACACCGCTCGAACGAATGAAATACAACATCGCTAGACAAGCAAGAACCTCTGTTGATATTGTTACCAGCGTCATTCCATAGGTGCCAAACCTAGGGGTCAAGACGAGCATGGCCAGTGCGCTTATAACACTGACCGATATAAATATTGTATTAAATGCTTTATCCAAACCAAGTGGAAGCATTACGTGAAACCCAAGAACATTATTTATTGCTACAATGGGAACAACAATAAGGAGACCCCTGATATACTTCACTGCCTCCGGGTAGCTTGGAGCAACAATTTTTATTAATAGAGGTGAAAGTATCTCAAATGAAATAAATAGTATAAGTCCACCAAGAATCACAATTAAAGCGGCAGTCCTCAAAAACTTAATTGCATCCTCAAACTTATTCTTGTATAGATAGGAAAGTCGAGCATAAACAATACGATTCAGTGGCTCAAGCAACCCACTGGTTGCCCGAACAATCCTGTCCGAAGTACCATATGCAGCAACGACGGCACTTGGTTGAGATGATCCTAGTATTGGAAGATTAAGAGTTGTATAAATACTGGTGGCCGCCATAAAAAAGAAGAGGCTGGCACCATCTCTCAGCGCCGCGATCGACTCTATTCGTGACGGGGCCTTAAATTTCATCTGCCTGTACATTCTTTCGTAGCCCAGAAAGCAGGTAAAAATCCCAGTCAAGATACCCACACCAAAAATTTTGTAGGCATCTCCTTGTGATTTTATCAGAAAAAAGCAAAGCAGAAGATAGCTTGCCCGTGAAGCAAAGTCTATTAAAGCATATTTCCCAAACTGATCAGTGGCCATGAAGTACCAGATGGGATTGAAGCCTTGCACAACAGCGAACAGAGTTGACCAGAAGACCAAATTGCCCAAACCATGAAAAGCTGGAACAAAGGATGCGACAAAGAACGCAATTACTATAACTATGACAGCAAGAATGATTTTTGCACCGATGACTCCCGAGGCCAGCGCCGAGAGCGCATCGGTATCATTCCTTACCCTGGCCATCCCTCTTGTGGCAGAGAGGTTAAATCCGTACTCGATAACCATCTGCAACCACAATGCCAGGGCTTGGACTATAAGCACCTGCCCCCACAACGACTTGGGGAAAATTTTAGTAAAAAGTGGTATCAGAATAATAAATGAGAACAGCTTTAGTCCATGGGCACCATAAAGAACAAAGTATTTTCCAAGCTTTGCACCCATCTAATACGCTCCCCGACCCATAAGCACCACTCTTACCGTTTGAAGCAATATAATTAGATCAAGCCAGACTGTCCAGTTCGTAATGTAA
Organism: Deinococcus hopiensis KR-140; assembly: GCF_900176165.1. NCBI lineage: Bacteria > Thermotogati > Deinococcota > Deinococci > Deinococcales > Deinococcaceae > Deinococcus > Deinococcus hopiensis. The sequence continues at coordinate 606,248 of NZ_FWWU01000009.1, read as the reverse complement.
AATTTATCCATATCAACTCGTTCGTCATACGTTGTATCACTTCTGCCATTGGCTTGCCAATATCCCGTCATACCCGGCTGAACCTGCTTATACACTTCATAAACACTCTTATATCTAGAAACTTCGGCTTCAACGATAGGGCGGGGACCAACAAGGCTCATATTACCAATGATGACATTGATAAGCTGGGGAAGTTCATCCAAACTGGTTTTACGCAAAAAACGCCCGACACGTGTCACACGAGGATCATTTTTCAGCTTATGTGTAGAGTCAAATTCCTCTTTTAGTGAAGGGTCATTGTCCAGCATCCTCTGAAGCTTCTCTTCTGCATTACGATGCATACTGCGAAACTTGAAACAATCAAATGTTTTTCCATACCTACCAAGACGACGAGCACGGTACACCACTGGGCCAGGACTGTCTATCTTAATAGCAAGAGCGATCAAAACCAAGATTGGCAACAGGATAATAAGACCGAGAGTTGAGCCTATCAGGTCAAGACTCCTTTTAACCAATCTCGATCTTATACTTCTTAGATTGTTCTTGAGTTCTAGGCTTGCAACGGTCCCAATATTATGAAACTGGAGAGCTTGATTAGGAACATTAAATAGATCAGGGATAACCCAGGTTATAGGAAAAGCGGCATAGATGCTATTAATCAGGCGCTGTTGCACTTCAGATCTTGCACTCGGTATTGATATGAGGGCGTGTTGAGTTGCCGGTTGGGTCAAGGCAAGCTCTATAGACCCAAGAACAGGGATCTCACACAACATAGATCCGTGCAAGACGACATTATCATCATAAGCGGCCACAGGATTGAGTCCATAGGCGGGGTGCCTCTTTAAGTGTGTGATTATAAGAGATGCGGTCGAGCCTGCGCCTATAATACTAACAGGTCGGCCATAATTCCCAGATCGTATGAGTATATTACGAATAAAGTATCTGACAAAGAGACCAACAAAAAGCACTGCCAACCATTCAATAATTACACTTCGCGCACTTAGTGGAAAGGAATGTGCAGCAAAAGAAGCCGCCAATTGTGTCAGAGCGATCAAGGTAGTACCGACAGTATGAAGTCGCAACTCAGTTTGTGGAGAGCGCCCATATCCTGGATACAGTCCCTGATAAGCCCTCCAGGAGATCCAGAGAGCCATCCACGTTATAACTGCTTCCAAACGAAGAGATGGTCCGCCAATCGTTTTTACAATTAAAGAAGACACCCCATATGCCAACAGAACAGACGCGAGATCTCCAATCAGAAGTGCCAGCACCTGAAGTGCAAAAGATATTTGAAAATTCAGGGCTACCTGGGCACGACCCGCTCGCGTTGCCACTCTTTCTGATGACAATCGCATGCCCATAAATCAGCGCACTTCCTTATTACGGGGAGAATAAGCATAATTATAGCCATAGAGACGGGCTTCCGAATTGGAAAAGTTGATTTTGTTTATGATAAAACCAAGAATAGGAACCCTTGCACCCTGGGCTCGACGTAAGGCCTGCCTCACGGATTGAATACTTGTCTTACCCGATTCCGTTACAAGGAGAACTGCGTCCATGTATTTGCCCAGGACAAGTCCATCTGCCAGCGCAAGCAGTGGTGCACTGTCTACCAAAACAACATCAAAGCCCTGGCCCCACTGACGCAAAATCTGGTTCAGATCCGGACGGTTGAGCAATCCTAAACTGTCATGCAGACCTGGGCCTGCAGGTAAAACATACACGTTCGGCTCTGCTTGCATGACTTGAACGTTCTCAGGACGGATCAGGGCCTCCCGAAACGTTCTTGCTCCTTCAACACCGACAAGTTGCACCCAGGTATGCTCTCGCTCATACTTATCCCAAACTTCTTCCTGTGTACCACGACGTAAGTCGGCGTCAATAATCAGGACCTTCTGTCCGCTTGTCGCCAACCCATCGGCAAGGGTAGCTGTCAGACTACTTTTACCCTCTCCAGGAACTGTGGAAGAAATCATGACATACTGTCCTGAGCGACTACCCAAGCGCGAAAGCAAATTGACTCTGAGAAAGCCAACAGCCTCGTATAGACCTGCTTCACGAGCGGCCCGTACAATGCCATTGAAAACAATATCACGACGTTGCAAACGAGGGATTGTCCCTAATGTAGGAAGACCAAAGGCCAGGAGGTCGTCTTCACTTCGCACAGTCCTGTCGAGAATTGTTCGCAAAGCGGCCACACCAACCCCAAGGAACAAGGTCAGCATTGTTGCCAGAATTGCATTCCTTAAAGGTTTTGGAGCTACAGGTCTGAGAGGCACAACGGCAGGAGCCACCAGCTCAAGAGAGCCAGTAATGCCTTCTGCCTGGATTCGGGCTTGAGCCAAATTCCTTTGAGCAGTAGCGCGGGCGGCAATCAACGTGTCCCGCTCTAGCCTGGTGTTCTGATCACTTGCCAACTGCCGATCGATTTCGGCGAGTTGAGCACGCAAACTCCGCTCTGCGCGTTGCACACCTCTCAAAGCCCTATTCTGATCCCAATTGAGTAGAGCAGAGACGGTTGTGTCCACCAGTCGAGCAGCAGCCTGGGGTGTTGGCCCCCTTGCAGAAACCGTATAAACGCCATTACCGCTCAGATCAAGACGAGGAGACAATTTAATAGTCTCGAGCTTCCTATCACTCAGCTCCTTCTGGAGCTTGAGTGCCATGTCTTCCCTCGCCTTGCCAGGAATAGAAGCGTCCAATCTAATCTTCTTTAGAACTTCACCAAGTACAATCGGGCCCTGCAGGGCCTCCTGCAAGGCGCCCTCAGGTAGCAGTGACGCAGTGACGAGAGCTTCACGAAGATTATTAAGGTTGGTGTTACCTGCGGTAACAAGGCTGGAGGAAGCCTCATAAGCAGGCGGCTGAAATTTAGACCAAAAATAGACGCCTACTCCTAAAACACCAGCAGTGAGCAATACCCAGACAAGTCGCCGCCGAATACCTTGCCACAGCGATCCAAGGTCTATTTCCATTTCCTTCTCAAGATGCGAAGATCCAACGGGCACTTCACCAGACTTTTGATAAGCACTCACGCAAAACGCTCCAGTTCGGGGTGGGATTTAAGCTGCTGAACAACTTTTTTTATGTCTTGTGTTCTATCTTTGCGAACAACCAACGTTATCTCAGGCGTCCGAACCACCACCACATCCTCCAATCCTATGGTGGCGATCAAATCATCACCTTGAGTGGTATAAAGAATGGCGCCATCGGTGTCCAAGCCAATATGACGCCCTACGGAGACGTTTTGACCTTCGCCCTTGAGCAATCGCTCCAGAGCATTCCAGTCTCCTAGATCATCCCATCCAAATTCTGCTGGTATAACCACAACTTGATCCGATTTCTCAAGTATCGCATAATCAATGCTGATCTTTTGCAAAGTCGGGAACACAGCCTTAACCTCGCCTGTAGACCGACGCCTGGTCATAGCAAGAGAAAGAGCGTCATACATTTGTGGCTGGTATTTCTTGAAGGCATTTAGAATGGACTGAACAGTCCAGACAAACATTCCGCTATTCCAGCTGTAATTGCCATCGATCAAAAACTCTCTGGCCAGTTCAGCATCAGGTTTTTCAGTAAACTGGGCAGCGCGGAAAACAGGCAGAGCGCCATCCACCAAGAGCTGCCCTTTTCGAATATACCCATAGCCTGTAGAAGGGAAGGTTGGGGTAACGCCGAGGGTCACCAGATAATCGCTGGTCTGCCCAACCTCAACTGCACGCCGTACCACCGAGTCAAACTCTTTTGGCGAGGTAATTCGGTGGTCAGCTGGAAAGACACCCATAACCGCATCAGGTACTTCCTGAGCCAGACGCAGGGCCGCATAAAGCACGGCGGGCGCCGTATCTCGCGCGACAGGCTCGACGATCAGATTGTCCAGCGGCATCTCCGGCAACTGCTCCAGAACATGCGCCCGGTATTCCCCACCCGTCACCACCATGACCTGCTCCGGGCTTCCGCTGATCTGCGTCAAGCGGTCGCTGGTCGCCTGCAGCAGACTCCGCCCCGTCTCGTCGAGCGTCAAAAACTGTTTGGGACGATGCTTGCGTGAGAGAGGCCAAAACCGCTCCCCGCTTCCTCCTGCGAGAATAACTGGGAAGAAATTCGTCAACGTCATCTCTGCGTCCCCGCAGAAAGCGCCGTCCCAAAATCTCGAATGCCCCGACGAAGCTTTAACACCACCGATTCATCACCTGTTTTCTGTATCATTGGGAACTCCAACCTGCGGTAACGCCACTGCTCTGCTCGTCAGTCTACCCGCTCATCTCACGTTCTTCTGACGGAACTTAAAGAATAGGGGGGAGAGGCTCCGCATGACATTTGTCCTGCCGAAGCCTACAAAGCTGTTTTCTCACGCCTGGCCGAAAGAAGACGGGGACCTTCGGACCACTTCCGTAAAGGAGCCCTGAGCTTCATGAGACGCTGAATCTTCCTAGAATGCATGTCATGAAAGCTGTCATCCCTGCTGCCGGGCTCGGCACCCGCCTGCGTCCCCTCACCTACACGCGGCCCAAACCGGTGCTGCCCGTGGCTGGCGCCCCGATTATCGTTCATGCCCTCCGCTCCCTCCTGGCAGCCGGCATCAATGAGGTGGCCATCGTGGTGTCGGACGCCACGCGAACCGAAATTGCACAGACCCTCGAGCAAGTGCCGGACGCCCAGGTGACGCTGATCGATCAGCATGAGCAGCTCGGCCTGGGCCACGCCGTCCTCACCGCACGCGAGTGGATTGCGGGAGAAGACTTCTGCGTGTACCTGGGAGACAACCTGTTCGAGCACGGCGTGTCGCCGTTTATTCAACAGTTTCAACGGGAGTGCCCGGCGGCCGTCATCGCCCTGGTCGAGGTTGCCGATCCAACGGCCTTCGGGGTGGCGCAGATGGAGGGTGACCGCATCACGCGGCTGGTCGAAAAGCCCAAGGTCCCGCCCAGCAACCTGGCCGTTGCCGGGCTCTACTGCTTCACGGCCGAGATCTTCGAGGTGCTCGACGGCATGCCGCCCTCGGCACGGGGCGAATATGAGATTACCGACGCCATTCAGGGCCTCATCGAACGGGGACAGCGGGTGGTGGGGCAACGCGTGGGGGGCTGGTGGAAGGACACCGGACGTCCGGCAGACCTGCTGGACGCCAACCGGCTGTTGCTGGAACAGATTACCGCGGATGTGCAGGGCGAGGTCACCGAGTCGCGGATCACGGGGCGGGTCATCGTGCCCGCTTCCGCGCGGGTCATTCGCAGCAAGATCGTCGGCCCGGTGCTGCTCGGCGAGGGCGTGGTGGTGGAGGACGCCTATATTGGCCCCTTCACCAGCATCGGTCCTGGGAGCCTGATTCGTCAGGCCGAGGTGGAACACAGTGTGGTGGACGCCGAGGCGCAAATCGAGTCTGTCAACACCCGCCTGCAGGACTGTCTGATTGGCGTGGCGGCTCAGGTGCGTGGGGGGCGGCGGGTTCCCAGCACCCATAAGCTCACCCTGTCTGACGCCAGTGTGGTCGAGCTCGCCTGAACCCGGTACCCCTGGGCAGACCGTGCTTCTCTTCCCGGTGAAGGGGGAGAGAAGCGCCTATCATGGACGGATGATGGATACGCCCCGCCTTCACCTGGGTTCGCTGCTCCGCACGTCCTCGGACGCCTCTGCGGAGGGGGAACTCGATCACCTCGATTACGAACAGGGAGGAAGGGCGCAGACCCTGCGCTTTGCCCGCCCCGCTCCCCTTTCCGTGGATGTCAATCCTCTGGGCGGTGCAGAGATGTACCTGCAGGGACTGTTCGAGCCCGCCCTGATCATGGAATGTGCCCGCTGCCTACGGGACGTGGAAGTGCCGCTGGAAATCAAGCTGGGTACCCTGATGCGGCACGACCCGTCTGTGGAATCTCCCTATCTCGAAGAGGCTGAGACAGGCGAGGAAGTGCTCGTCTTCGGTGACCCGGACCTGAACCTCAGCGACTATCTCGCGGAAACCACCCTGCTCGCCGCGCCGCTGAGCGTGCTGCACGCCCCCGACTGCAAAGGCCTGTGTCAGGTCTGTGGGCACGACCTCAATGAGGGTCCCTGCGAGCATGGGGCGCAGGTTCCCGTCGAGGAAATCGACGACGAGCTCGGGGTCCCGGAGGGAACTGTTCATGCCAAACAAACCCCCTTTGCGGCCCTGCGCGACTTCAAGCTGCCCGAAGAATGAACCGACGTGAGTGAACTGCACGACGACGCTCCCCAGCTGACTCACTTTCGGGAGGGAGTGCCACGTATGGTGGACGTGACCGACAAGCGGGCCACGCGGCGTTCGGCCACTGCACAGGCCTGGATCCGGCTCCCAGCAGAGGCGAGGACTGCGCTGCTCGCGGGCGGCAATCCCAAGGGGGATCCGCTGGACGTCGCCCGACTTGCCGGACTGGCGGGCAGCAAACGGACCGCCGATCTCGTATTGCTGTGCCATCCCATTCCCGTGACCGGGGCAGAGATGGAGATCACGCTGGAGGAAGCGGGGATTCGCGTTCGCGCCACCGTACATACGAACGCGCCCACGGGCGTCGAGATGGAAGCCCTGACCGCCGTGATGGTCGCGGCCCTGAACGTGTACGACATGCTGAAAGCGGCCAGCAAAGCCATCGAGATCACGGGGGTGCGTCTCCTGAGCAAAACGGGCGGCAAGAGTGGTGACTACGCCGTCGCTCCTGACTCCACTGGGATGCCTGAGGGCACAGGCGCCTGAGAGGACTTGCGCCCTTTACCTTTCCCGCGCGGGAGCGCCCAGGCCTCTTCCGGACCCGGATCAGCTTCCGCGGCTTGATCTCCGGGTGGGAGGGAACTTTGCCAGTCCTTTCAACGTAGAAGGAACCGTATGGGCGTGACGTGGGATGAACCCTGGGTGGACTTGCTGCACCGTGAGGCGGAGGAGGACCTGAGCGCCGCCGAGCGGGCACAGCTTGGCGCCCTTATGGCGTCTCCCGAAGTTCTGGAGGCCCGCACACGCTTGGAGCGGGTCCAGCTCGCCCTGACGGCCCTCCCGTCCCTGCCGCCGCCTCACCGGCAGGCGGCCCAGGTGGCCTCCGATGTCCGCTGGAGCGCCTGCCTGACCGTCCCTCTTCCCCGGTCGGTGGCGGCGGCCGTCGCCGCAGAGGTCGCCCTCAGCGCCCGGCTCACGCGGGAGGGCGTCCCACCTCCCGCACGGGCCGTCGCTCCCGAGGTGGTGCTGGGGGTCCGGACGGCCCGACAATTGAGCAGCGCTCCGCCCCTGCCGCGTTCCCTCGCGGCTGAGGTGGCGTCCGAAGTGGCCTGGGCGGCACGCCTGCAAGTTCCCGCCCGAACGCCGGCAGGATCGGTCGCTGCCGGGCTCCAGCAGCGCATCCGGCAGGAACGTGAAGGCCAACTGGGAGCCTCGGTCCCGGAACCTCACATGCCCGAACAACGCAGTTCACAGACAGGGCTGATTCAGCGTTCCAACCAGAGCCCGGCCCGAAATCCCGCACCCCTCCTTCTGGTCTTGGGCCTGCTCACCGGCCTGACGCTGCTGGGGCTCACGCAGGCCTGGCCGAACCTGTCGGCGGGCGCCACCGTCTTGCAGGCGCTGGTCACGCAGGTCTCGCCGCTGGCCGGCGTGGGGCTGGCGCTGCTGTTGGCCGCGAGCCTCGTGGTCGCCTGGCGCCCCACCCGGGGGGTGCAGCAGTTCGGCGTCGCGGCTTTTGCCCTTTCGGCCGCCCTGACGTTGCCGCCCCTCTACGCGGCCCTCGCCCGCAGCGGGGTCACGGTGGGCCACAACGTGACGGTGCACGGACAGGTGCCCGGCAACGTGATCGCCGTTGGCGGAGACGTGACCCTGGCGCGCGACGCCTCAGTTCATGGCGAGGTCGTTACCCTGTTCGGGAACGTGCGCCGGGAAGACGGGGCGCGGGTGAGCGGCCGGGTCAACGCCCTGCTCGGGCACGCCTCGGGGGACGTGGCTGCCCTGCAGACCGCGCCGCCAAAGGGACTCAACCTCGCCACAGCCTCGGCCTTTCGCCCCCTGCTGGGCTGGCTGGGCGGAGCCGCCTGGGGCCCCGTCTTCGGAATGTTGACCGGCACGATGCTGCTGCTGCTGTTTCTCGTCGGGGCCGCCCCCCTGCTGGCGCGGCGGCAACGGCATGCCCCGGTCCGGACGCTGGCGCTGGGCGTCTTGGCGCTCGCCACCCTGCTGGCCCCGGCCCTCGGGCTGGCCCTGACCGGCCTGCTCGCCCCGGCACTGCTGGCGGCGGCCTTTGCCCTGCTGCTCGTCGCCACCGGCCTGAGCGTGAGCGCCTACGACCTGGGCCGCACGGTCAGCCACCGGCTTCGGTTTCCACAGCCCGAGCGGACGGGAGCAGTCCTGGGAATGCTTGCCGTCGCCCTCAGCCTGGGCTGGCCCCCGCTGGCGCTGGGCCTGGCGCTCACCGGTGGAGCGTGGGGGCTGGGCACCCTGCTTCTGACACAGACTGGGGGGGAACGCTCCGCGTCCCATTAGCACAAAGTGCAGACTTCTTTTTGACCGGGCCCGGCGAGCGAACTTGAATGCACATGGGGGAGAATGGCGCCGCAAGGACTGCCCTTCCACGCGCAGCGCCGTCCAGACAAATGCGCGGGGCGCCTGCGATCCGGTCCCCACGCCGCCTTCGCCAGGTTCCAGAAGCAGTGAACAGCACGCCGGACCGAAAACAGTGTGTTTCCGGTCCGGCGTAGTTGAGAAAGCGTCTTCCTTATCCCAGGATGCGCTTGAGATGCAGGTAAATCTCGTACCAGTCCTGCTTATCACGGGGCCGCTTCCCACGCAGTTCGATGCGGGAGAGGGTCCTGACCCAGTCTGGCGTGATTTGCGGGCCGAGCGTGGCGTCGGCCACCAGATCGGCCAGCCCCTTGGGCAGCGCTCCCTCGGTGGAGTCGCCGTAGAACTCCACCCCTTGCAGCAGGTCATGGACCGTGATGGCGTAGGCCGAAGCCAGCGTCTGGAGGGTTTCCAGGCTGGGGTTGGTCCGGCCGCGCTCCAGATCGCTGAGGTAGGGGACGCTGATGCTCGCGCTCTCCGCCACATCCTTGAGCCGCAGCCCACGTTCACTGCGGAGTTCACGAAGTCGTTCGTGCAGTTTCATGTTTCACCTCCTTGGCTGCGGCGTCACTGCACCTGCCTCTTCCGCGCAGTGGAGAGCAGGCGTGCCGCCTGAGAGTGCATTTGCCTACTGGCAGAATACGGCACTCCCAGTCGGAGTGTAACACCCCTTTTGGATACGGTCAATACAGAATAAAGGACGCCGCTTCTTGCCTCTCACAAGAGAGCCTGCTACCATCTCCCTATCAGCCTGGCTCACGCTTCCTGATTCTTTCCCGCCCCAGGAGGGCCCCATGCGCGCACTGGAAACCATTGCCGAGAGCCTGCGTCTCGGTTCCGTTCATCCGACCACCGTCCTGAATACCCTCATTGAGGCCGAAAACGAGGGCGGTCTGGGCGCAGTGCGTCAGATTGAGCGCCACCTGAGCGTCAGTGTGGGCGCCTTGCGCGACCGGCAGCATCCCCACAGTCACCTGGCCCAGGCGTGGCTCGGTGCCACCCGCGCCTACCTGGTGACGCAGGCCGAGCGCAGACAGGCCGTCTAGTTCAGAACAAACGAGAGGGAGCAGAAGGCCTGTGACCTCCTTCCGCTCCCTCTCTGGGTTCTCTTCGATTGTTCAGGCGGCCAGTCCACACTGGGGAGCTGCGGCCATCACTGCCACCGCTCATACGCCTCACTCTCCCCGCCCAGAACCAAGGGCCGCAGCTCCCCGATCAGGTAAAGGCTGCCGCAGGCCACCGCCAGTCCTCCAGCCGGCAGCAATGCCAGAGCTGCAGCGGGATCGGGGACGACGCGAACAGGAACGTCCGCAAAGTGGGGCGCGAGGTGCCCAGGATCAGCGGCGCGTGGACTGAGACGCGCCCGGGTCAGGATCACCTCCGAGGCCACCGGCGACAGGTGGGCCGCCACCGCGGCGGCGTCCTTGTCTGCGGCCACGCCCACTATCAGGGGCACCCGACCCGCGCCCAGCTCCCGCAGTGTGGTCGCAAGCGCCTCTGCCCCGCTGGGGTTGTGCGCTCCGTCGAGCAGCAGGTGACCGCCACGCCACGGCAGACGCTCCAGGCGGCCCGGCCAGTGCGTGGCCTGCGCGCCCGCGCGGACCGCTTCCCTGGTCAAACCCAGCCGCACAGCCGCAGCCACCGCCAGTCCTGCGTTCGCCGCACCGTGGCGTCCGAGCAGAGGAGTTCGCACCTCCAGTTCCAGGCCAGGGACCCTGACACCCAGGGCCCAGCCTTCCCAGGCCAGCGGAAGCGCGCGCACCTCGATCTCTCGCCCTGTCACCCACAGGTCGGCGCCGTGAACTTCCAGGAGGGGCAACAGGCGGTGGTCCACCGCCGTGACGGCCGGCCGCCCATGCCGGAGAATGCCGGCCTTTTCACGGGCGATGGCCTCGGGCGTTGCGCCCAGGATGTCCGTGTGGTCCAGATCCACGTTGGTGATCACGCTCAGCGCCGGTTCCAGGGCGTTGGTGGCGTCGAGCCGGCCTCCCAGTCCCACCTCCATGACAGCGCGCCGCACCCCCGCCTCAGCAAACAGCAGGCAGCCCAGGGCCGTCACGATCTCGAAGAAAGACGCTTCCACCGCCTCGGCTGCCGGGCGCACCCGGCGCAGCGCGGCCAGAACGGTCTGCTGCGGCAGTTCTCGCCCGCCGACGGTGAAGCGTTCCGAGAAGCGGGTCAGGTGGGGGCTGGTAAACAGACCGCTCTGCTCCCCGGACGCCGTCAGCATGGCCGCGAGGCTGGCCGCGGTACTGCCCTTGCCGTTGGTTCCCCCCACCAGAATGGATTCGAAGGCGTTCTGCGGCTCCCCCAGACGGCCGAGCAGGGACCGAACGCGCGTGAGGCCGGGATGAACGCCAAACCGCTGCCGCGCGAACAGCCACGCCAGATCTCCCGTTACCGCGCCGTCATCCATGGATCATGCCCGTGGCTCGAAATACGCTTCCAGGGTGGGCACAATCTGCTTCTTGCGGCTGATTCGGTGGCCCAGATCCGCCCGGCCCTGCTGCGCAAGCACGCCAAAGGCCTCCCCCACCACCTTCTCCTCCGCCTCGGAAGCCAGCAACGTGACGTTCGTCTCGTTCAGGATGTCCACGACGGAAAGCAGGATGCCGCTGAGGTTCTCACGCGCCCGGGTCTGCGCCATGGCCTCGCGCAGCTCCTCCTGGCGCCCCAGCACATAGGCGGGGTTGGTCGTCTCGATCACGCCGATGCCCCAGTACTCCGGGTCGGCTGAGTCCCCGAAGGGAAACGCCTTGTAATCCATCTTCAGCAGGGTCTCAGCCGGGGTGTCGCCGAGGTCACTCTTGGCAGCGAACATGGCGAGGGCATAACGTTCCACATCGTTGACCTCAGCGATAGGCGCGAGAAAAGCCACCGCTTCCCGGTCCTCGGGGGTGGTGGTGGGACTGCGGAAATGCAGCGTGTCGCTCAGAATCGCGCTGAGCATCAGCCGCGCGTCCGTGCGTTCCACCGGCAACTTCGCCTCGTGGTGCAACTTGAGCAGCAGCGTCGCTGTGCAGCCCACCGGCTCGAAGCGCAGGTAAGCCGGCTGCGTGGTGGTCAGGTCCCCCAGCTTGTGGTGGTCCACCACCCGGGTCACAGTCAGGTTCTGCAAATTGGCCACCGACTGAGAGCTCTCGTTGTGGTCGACCAGGGCCACCGCTGCTCCCGCTTCCAGAGGGGGCAACAGGGGAGGCACCTCAACCCCCGCTTCTCGCAGAACGAAGGGCGTCTCAAAGTTCAGATCACCCAGCCGGTACGCCTGCGCCTCCACACCCTGCCGGGTAAGCAGCCGCGCATAGACCAGCGCGGAGGTGATGGCGTCGGTGTCGGGGTTGGTGTGGCCAAAGACAGGAAGCATTCCGGAATTCTAACGTGGAGGGCAAAGCCGCGGGCCCAGAAGGACAGACACGAGAAGGCCGGTGACCAAACGAAAAAAAAGGACCCCGAAGGGTCCCTTTGAGCGAGAGAGGGTTTAGAACTTGAAGGTGTAGCTGACCTTGAAGCCCTGGGCAACCGTCTGGGCACCCGTGGCGATGTTGGTGTAGCGGAAGACGCCGTAGTTGGCGTTCAGGCCGTTGTACCCGAGCTGACCGTAGACGCCCTGCACGCGGGCAGAGTTGGTGCCGGTGGCTGCGTTGTACACGCGGTCGTCAGCAGCGCTGAAGGGGCTCACGTCGTTCGTGTCACCCACCAGAGCGGCGTTGGCCAGGTTGCGGCCCTCGTAGTACGAGTAACCGATCCGGGCGGAGGTGTTGGCGGCCAGGAACTCGTTGAACGCCAGGCCGGTCTGCGCCAGGAGCTCGGTCGTGGTGGCCGTCGTAGCGACGGGGTTGGTCGTGCGGTAGACCACGTTGCCGTAGAAGCTGGGCTGGAAGGGCACGCCCGCGAAGGGCGCGGTGCTGAGCTTCACGCCAGCCTTGAAGGTGGTGCCTTCGCCCGACACGTCGGTGGAGGCATTGCTCTTCATGTGGTAGCGGACGAGGGGCTGCAGGGTCAGGCCGCCCACCGTGGTGGAGTAGTCGGCGTACGCCTGGAAGTCGTTGGTGCGGCTGCTGTAGTAGTAGCCGTCCTGAATGGTGAAGTTCAGGTTCTTCACCAGCGCGTTGTCGGCACTGCCGTCGTGACGCAGGCGCGCACCGAAGGTGCTGGTGTTGGTCAGCGGCACGTCGGAGATGCCCATGCCCACGGGGGCAAGGTCGCCGTTGTTCACAGACTCCTGCACCGCATTGCCCACCGTGCCGCGGTTATAGAAGCCCACCAGTTCCAGCGCCGCGAGCTTGACGCCCGCCTTCACGCCGAAGGCCGTGGTGCGCGTGCCACCGGTGTAGGGAACGTAGCTGTCGGCATAGGCGCCCAGTGCGATCGGGCCGAGGTTGGTGCCCAGCGCGCCGCCAAAGCCCACCTGGTTCGGCTTGTAGGGCATCGAGTCGGTGACCGACAGGCCCGCGTAGTTGCCCGTCGAGAGAGCGAAAGCAGGATCAACCGCACGGAAGTTCACGCCAAACTTGGCAACGCCGAGGTCTGCACGAACTTCCGTGTAGAACGCACGGTTACCGTTGGTGATGGCGCGCTGCAGTCCACCGGCCAGGACGTTGTTGGCACCGCTGTTGGGCACGCTGAGGACGCCCTCACCCTTGACGCTCACGGCGCCAAACTTGAGGTTGTAGTCGGTTCCCAGAGCGGAACGGTTGCCCACGCCCGTGGCGTAGGACACCGCGAAGGTGCTGTCCGCGTTGGGCTTCACGGCGGCGCGCACACCGGCGAAGGGCGTGCCAGTGCCCGTCGTCGCCGCACCGGCCACGGCCGCGGACGTGGTGTTGCCAGCGACGACCGTGATGCGGGGCTGCAGGGGCAGCGTGGTGGCGTTCAGGTTGCCGACGAAGACGTTGCCAGCAAGGGCATCCGTGTTGTTAAAGAGGTAGTCGCTGAACTTGAAGTCCCTGCCGGCCGGAGCGCCGTAAGCGGCGTAGCTCACGTCGAATTCCTGCCCGCCGATGGTGCCGCTGGCCGTCGCCCGGCGCAGCGTGATGACGGTGCGAAGCGCAGGGGTCGTATTGTTCACCGTCGTGGTTCCGAAGTCCACGCCCGCATTCCGGACCACGAGGGAACCGGTGGTGGTGGTCAGGTTCGTCGCGCGCACACCGAAGGTGAAGCTGCCCGCACCCCGGTTGTCGTTGATGTCGCCGTCCGT
>NZ_FWWU01000009.1:455000-585000 GCF_900176165.1 Deinococcus hopiensis KR-140 | reverse complement strand
TCTGGGCGCAGGTATTGCCCGCTCCAGCCTGGGCAGCGGCGGACCTCAGGGCCACCTGCCCCAGTTCCTGACCGCCGCTGTCCTGCACAGCGTAGGTATGGGCGCCTGCAGCGGGGCTGGGCACATCCAGACTCCAGGTACCGTCCTCGGCCACGGTGGCGTTGCCCAGGCTGGTTCCATCTTCCAAAACCTGGAGGATGCCGCCGGGGTTGCCCGTGCCCCTGAGGGTAAAGCCACCGGCAGGAAGTTGGGTGCCCTCCGCCGGGCCGGTGATGGCAAATGTTCCGGGGGTTGCGGAGGTGCCGTCTTCACTTCCGGCCTGACCCGAGGGAGGGGCCGCGCCGCTGGTGCTCGGCGCACCGTCGTCACCTGCTGCGCCAGAGGTGTCCGCCGAATTCTCCGCCGTCGTGTCCTGCCCAGCTGTGGCCCCCGCTCCTCCAGCCGTCATCTTGAGCTCGGTCCGGGCACCGCTGTTCTTGCCCGTGACCCGGTAGGTGTGTTCGCCGGGAGCCGGAGCGGGAACAGCGACCTGCCAGGTGCCGTCGGAACCCACCTCGGTGGTGGCGACGGACTGATCGCCTTCCTGGATGGTCAGCGTATCGCCCGCTGCCGCCGAGCCACCCATCACAAAGTCCTCGGCGGGGAGGGTGGCCCCCGGCGCAGGCGTGGTGACCGTGACGCTGCGCGCCGGCACACTTCCCGTGACAGACGTCCCTGAGGGCGAACGCGAGAACCACCAGGCCGCTCCACCAAGCAGCAGCGGCAGCAGTATCCACCACGGAAATCCGCTGCGGCGACGGCGTGGAGTGGTGGTGGTCGTCGTGACGCGGGTGGGGGCTGGAGCAGAAGTGGCAGGCGGCCTGATCTCCGCGCGAGGAGCAGGCGGCGTGGTGGTGACCTGGGGAATGGCGGTGGCGACAGTTTCCACGCGGGTGGGTTCCGCAGCGGGCGCTGGAGCAGGAGCGGCAGGCTTCAACAGCGCATTGAGGCTGGAGAGCCCGGGAGGCAGCAAGTCCGGCAGACGCCCCTGCAGCCCGCCGAGCAGCGTGCTCAGGCCCGTCGCATTCAGTCCCCCGGCCCGCGCGCGGCTCCCCACCAGAGCCAGCACCAGCGGTGCGAGCAGCGCGAGGAGCCGTCCGGCACTGGACCCCGAGCCGCCCGTCGCGGAACCGAAGCGGCCCGTCAGGGCATCTACGTTGGGAAAGAGGGTCCCCAACAGGCCGCGGCCCTGGCCCTCGATTCGGGCCAGTTCAGCCTGGTCGGAGAGCAGATCCGCGTTCAGCTCCCCATTCACGCCAAGCAGCCGCTCACTTTCACGGCTGCGGGTCAGGAGGTCCGCCGCACCCGCCTCGGTGCTTCCCCGGCTCAGGAGTCCGGCGAGGATCACCGGTAGGGCGGCCTGGGCGGCCCGGGAAGCCGTGCTGCCCGTGAAGCCGGCCGCGCGTCCCAGCCGGTCCACCAGGGGGCCGCGAAATTGACCGCGCAGGAACTCGGCCAAGCCCGCAGCAGTGGACGTGTCGCCCCTTTCCACGGCCAGGAGCGCAGTGGAAGGCACACCGAACGAACCCCCGAGGTCTGAGAGGAGCGCCGGCATGTTGCCTGCCAGCACCCCACGCTGACCCAGGAAGCTGAGCAGCAGCGGCAGGGCCATATTCAGCAGCTTTTGTACGCCCGCCAGGTCCTGCTCCCCAGCGACCTGCGGCACGATCCGGCCGGTCTGCTCGCCCAGCAACACGGGACCGAGCAGTTCACCGGCCTGCCCCAGGTTCTCGGCCCCGCCAGGCTCATTGAGCGCCGCCTCAACGTCCGAGAAGCCCGGAAGGTTCTGTACCGCTTCGCGCAGGTGGTCCTGGCCCTCCGGTGTCCGGGCATGTTCGGCGAGTGCCGCGAGTTGCAGGGGCAGACCGGCGCGCAGTATCCGCTCGGCCTCCACCCCGTCCAGACCCGCCTCCTGCCCCAACCGCCGGGTTCCAGCAGCTCCAAAATAAGAATTCATCAGATCCGTCGCGTCCATTGGCCCTCCTGAGACACGCGCACCCGGACCGTCCCGGGAGACGGAGGCGCGCGAAGCCGTTTTCTTGCCTATCGGCCTGCCAGGGCCGAAGGAACGCTCCTGTGAACGTTCCCGCCCAACGTAACGCATGGGGCCAGGGCCCTGTGAAGGTGTGTCAGTGATGACCGCCGCGTTAAAATGCGGAGCTTCTCAGGTCAACAGGTGCCGCCGCTCCCACACCCTCGCTGAAGGGCGCCTCCCGGCCCCGATTCAGGATGGGGCCGCGTTCACGTCCCGGTGGCCGTCGTTGCCACAGCTCGCACAGACGTAGGCGTGGCCGATTTTGACCTTCTGCCTGCGGCCGCATTGCGAACAATCCTGACTTGGGTATTTCGGGTCGAGCCCAGCGACTTTCCGACCAGCGTTCGCAGCTCTGAGGGGGAGGATGCCCAAGAAGCTGGCCCACCCTGCGTCCAGTAGCCCATTGACCGTACGGGGACGGGCGAAGCCGATGATGTTCAGGGCTCCGTGGAACACCATGTCATGGCGGTTGACCAGAGTGCGCGCCGTCTTGCGGCGGAAATCCCGCTTCCGGTTCGCCACCCGGCAATGCTCGGCGGCAATCTGCCGTTTCAGTTCCCGGTGGCGACGGTTCCCCGATTCTTTTTGCTGACCCTGCGCCGGAATTGCCCAATCTTCCGTGCGGCCTTTTTGAAGTGGCGGGGAGCTTTGACGGGCGCCCCGTCCGACGTGATGAGGAAGATTGGGTTGGTGCCCAGATCGGTCCCACGTCCCCGGTAGCGGGTGGGGGCCGCGCCCCCTACCCCGCAGGCGCACACCACATACCACTTCTCCCCCTCTCGTTTGACGGTGGCGGTCTTGACCGTTCCTTCCAGGGGGCGGTGGTACTTACAGCGCCCGTTGCCAATTTTGGACGCGTAGCCCTTGCCGGAATCCGGCAAGGGCATCGCCCCGTCTTGCCCGCCTGGGGTAGGTGAGGGAGTCGTCGTGCAACCTCCCTTTGAACCTCGGATACCCGGCCTTAACGCCGGATCTCACGCGGCGGAAAAAGCCCTTGAAGGACTTGTCAAGCCGCTCCATCACGTCAAGCACCTGCGAGTGGACGCCCTTGTACTCCGGTAAATCGGCCTCGATTTCGGTCAGGGCGCGTCTCCGCCCGCAGTAGCTGACGGACACACCACACTTCCGGTAAGCATCACGCCGTTCTTGCAAACCGGCGTTGTAAAGGCCCCGGCGCAGGTACAGCGTGGCGTCCAGCGCCTTTTCCTGGGCCACATTCGGGAACAGGCGGAACTTGAAGGCTTTATGCCCCATCGTCCACCTGTCCTTTGCGCTGGTTCTCGGTATACCGCCAAATCACATCCGCCGAGATGTTGCCCGCCAACCCCACGGAGTAGGCGTTCGTCCACAGGTGGCCGCGCCGCTTCCGTTCGGGGGGCTCTGGCAGCAAGAGACGTGCGGATACGCCCTTCAGGATTTTGGCGATGTCGCATGGCACCCACTTTGGCGGGCAAGACTGGAAGAGATGCACGTGTTCAGGCATGACCTCCCTGCCCCGGATGCGCCAGTCGCGCTCAGCACAGGTGGCGGTGGAAATCTCGATCAGGCAATCACGGAACGGGCCAAAGAACGACGGCAGTATTTCGGCGTGAACACCAGACGGTAATTCAGATAGTAGTGTGCGTGCCGTGTAGAACGCTCTCCCGCCACGTACGGCACCACGTGACGGTGAGCTGCAGATGGCCCTGCGTTGCCTACGACGCCCTGTTGCGCCGCCCTGGGGCAGTGGCTTATCTCCCCGCTTTTCAAAGTGGGGGATTACGCCACTGCCTCTCGAGCAGTTGTCCGAATGGGGCGCCGCGCGTGGAAGGGCACCCCTCACGGCGCCCCATTCTCCCCATGCGCATTTCGCTTGCCGGTCTCGGTCAAAAAGAAGTTTGCACGTTGACAACTGCGCCAAGGAAAAAGCCAGGCGGCCTCGCACCACCCGGCCTTCTCTCCACCTTAAGGATGAAGTTGCCCGTCTGCTCCGTCCCTCGCCCGCTCCACCAGGGTCAGGATGTCGTAGGTCGCCACGAGTTCGTCCCGCTGGTTGGTAATTTCCGCGTGCCACTCCACCACGCCGGTGGGACGCACTTCGCCGGGCCGCAGGTCCTTGCGGATCTTTCGCTTGCAGGTCAGGCGGGTACGGATGGTGTCGCCGATGCCGACGGGCTCAACGAAACGCAGGTTCTCCAGACCGTAGTTCGCCAGCACCGGGCCGGGCGCAGGCGAGACAAACTGCCCGGCGGCCGCCGAGATCAGGAAGTAGCCGTGCGCCACCCGCCGGCCGAAGAGACCTTCCCGCGCGCCGATCTCGTCCACGTGAGCGTAGAAGTGGTCTCCAGAGACATTGGCGAAGTTCACGATGTCGGCTTCCGTCACCGTCCGGCGGTGGGTGAGCAGGCTGTCGCCCACCTGGATTTCGTCGAAGGTCTTGCGGAAGGGGTGGATGCGGTCCTCGCGCACCTCGCCCCCCGGCACGTACTCGCGCGTGATGGCCGCGAGGGTGGTGGGATCGGCCTGCACCGCCACCTTGTTCATGTGGTGCTTGACGCCCGCGATGCCCGCCATTTCCTCGCTGCTCCCGGCCCGGCCCGGCCCGCCGTGCTTGAGCTGCGGCAGGGGGGAGCCGTGGCCCGTGCTCTCCTCGGCGTTCTCGCGGTTCAGGACGAGCAGGCGGCCGTGCGTGCTCGCCATACCGAGGACGAGCTCGGTGGCCTCGGTGCGGTCATGGGTGACGATGCTGCCCACCAGGGAGCCCCGGCCCATGCGGGCGAGCTGCACGGCTTCTTCCAACCCGCCGTAGGGCAACAGGGTCGCCACCGGACCAAAGGCTTCGAGCTCGTGCGGTCCGCGCGCCGTGAGAGGGGAGTCACACAGCAGCACCGTGGGATCGAGGAAGGCTCCCTTCTCGCGGTCTCCGCCCAGCAGTTCGCGGTCCTCGCCACCGATGACGACGCGGGCTTCTTCCCGCAAGGCGGTCAGGGTGGCCTGCACCCGCTCGCGTTGATCGGTGCTGACGAGCGCTCCCATCCGC
Organism: Deinococcus hopiensis KR-140; assembly: GCF_900176165.1. Lineage (NCBI taxonomy): Bacteria > Thermotogati > Deinococcota > Deinococci > Deinococcales > Deinococcaceae > Deinococcus > Deinococcus hopiensis. The sequence goes on along the minus strand of NZ_FWWU01000009.1, from coordinate 579,907 downwards.
ACGTCGTCACGGGACGGATCGCCCACCGTGACCTTCCCGAGCTCCCTGCGCAGCGCCTCTACCACGGCCTCTATCCGGTCACGCGGCACGAGTGCACGGCGGATGGCGGTGCATTTCTGCCCAGCCTTGGACGTGATCTCGCGCGCCACCTCCTTGATGTAGAGGGCAAACTCGGGGTCCTCGGGGCGCACGGTCAGGCCCAGCACCGAGGCGTTGAGGCTGTCGGCCTCGGTGTTGAAAGGGACGTTACGGGCCACGATGTTCGGATGCACCCGCAGCTTCTGGGCGGTGGCCGCCGAACCCGTGAAGGCCACCATGTCCTGTTCTGCAAGGTGGTCGAGCAAGTCCCCGGGCTCGCCCATCACGAGTTGCAGGCTGCCTTCCGGGAGCAGGCCCGAAGCCACGATGTCACGCACCACGCGCTCGGCGAGGTACGCGGTCTGGGGCGCGGGCTTGACCAGGCTGGGCATCCCGGCGATAAACGCCTGGGCGAGCTTTTCCAGCATCCCCCACACCGGGAAGTTATAGGCGTTGATCTGCACCTCCACGCCCTCCCGGGGCACGAGGAGGTGCCGGGCCACGAAGGTCCCGCCCTTGCCGAGCTTTTCCACCTTGCCGTCGGGCAGGAAGCGCTCGTCAGGCAGTTCGCGGCGGGCCATGCCGGCGTAACTGAAGAGGGTCCCGATGCCGCCCTCGATATCCACCCAGCCGTCGCGGCGAGTGGCTCCGGTGAGCAGGTTGAGGGCGTAGTAATCCTCCTTGCGCTCCATCAGGTACGTCGCCAGGGCCTTGAGCGCCCGCGCCCTTGCGTGAAAGGTCAGCCTACGAAGGGCCGGGCCGCCCACCTCGCGCCCATAGTGCAGCGCCTGGGCAAAGTCCACGCCCTCCGAGGAAATGACGGCGACGGGGCGGCCATACACGGCGTCCACGAGGGTTTGTCCGTCGGCGTTGGCGTGCCAGGTGCCGTAGACGTAGGAGGCGGGGCGGAGCATGGAGGGGGTGGGGAGGGTGGTCATGGGGACTCCTTGAGGGTGGACTAACATTACGTATGACGATTACCAACGGGCGTGACCTCGAAGGCATGAAGCTGGCTGGAAAGGTGGTGGCCCGAACCCTCGAAGCGCTGAAGACCGCCGTGGAGCCCGGCATCACGCCGGCCGAACTGGACGCAATGGCAGGACAGGTTTTTGCCCAGTATGGCGCTTTCTCCGCACCCCGCGCGGAGTACGCCGCGCCCGTGAACGTGTTTATCAGCGTCAACGATGACATCGTTCACGGCCTGCCGACGCTGCGGCCCCTTGCAGCGGGGGATGTGGTGTCGATTGACGTCACGCCGAATGTCGGCGGCTACGTCGCGGACGCCGCAGTGACGGTGGCCGTTCCGCCCGTCTCGCCCGTGGCAAATCGCCTGATTGCCTGCGCTGAAGCTGCGTTTGGGGAGGCCATGAAAGTCGCCCGGGCAGGACGCCCACTGCATGGGATCGGCCGGGCCATCGAAACGGAAGTGGCTCGGCGCGGTTTCACGCTGCTCCGCGAACTCCAGGGACACGGCGTGGGGCGGGCCATCCACGAGAAGCCCGACGTGCCGAACTTCTACCACCCAGCGCTGAAAAAGCTCCTGCACGCAGGGTTGGTGATCGCCGTGGAACCGATGGTGTCCAGCGGCAGGAACTGGCGCACGAAAACGCTGCGCGACGGCTGGACCATCTCCACGGCCGACGGAAGTACCGCCGCGCACTTCGAGCACACCATCATGGTTACGGCGGGTGCGCCCCTGATTCTGACGGCCTGAAGTCACAGCTTCTTAAACGGCGTCAGTTCGCCCGGGGCCGTCACTGAAGGCGGGAGTGGAGGGGGTGGTCGCGCGAAACTCCTTTACATTTGGGACATGGCTCAACCGCCCGCCCATCTGCCCCGCGTGACCGCCGCAAGCCGCGCCGCGTGGCGGGCGTGGTTGCAGGAGAACCACCGGACAGCGGCGGGAGTGGTGCTGGTGTACCACAAGGTGGGCAGCGGCACACCCAGCGTCACCTACCCGGACGCCGTGCGCGAAGCTCTGGCCTTCGGCTGGATTGACACCACGCGTTACGCCCTGGACGAGCAGAGGTATCAGCAGGTGTTTGCGCCCCGCCGAAAGGGCAGCCCCTGGTCGCGCCTCAACAAAAGCTACGTCGCCGAACTGGTGGAGGCGGGGCTGATGACCACCGCTGGGCAGGCTGCCGTAGACGCCGCCAAGCAAGGCGGAGCGTGGAACGTTTCGGAAGCGGGGGAATCTGGGCAGGTTCCCGAGGACCTGCAATTGGCGCTGAATGCCAACCCGGACGCCGCACGGCACTTCGCCGAATTCCCGCCATCCATTCGGAAGTACGTCCTCCAGTGGATTGCCGAGGCCAAACAACCCGGCACACGAGCGAAGCGAATTGCGCAGACGGCCGAGCAGGCGGCGCAGAATCTCCGCGTGCGCGGTCAGAGACCTCCCCGTTAGACGCATCTACACGCTCTTGAATCCCTCGAACGGCTCCTTGCACGCGCCGCACACGTAGAGCCGCTTGCATAGCGTCGGGCCAAAGCTGGCCGTCATCCTCACGTTCAGCGAGCCGCAGCGGGGGCAACGGGTGGGTTCGGGGTCCAGGGTGATGAGGGGCGAGTCCCCCGTTGGGGCAGGCGGGGCGATGCCGTACTGCCGCAGCCGCTCGCGGGCACCGGACTCAATCCAGTCGGTGGTCCAAGGCGGCGTGAGGGTACTTTGGACGTCCACGTCAGCCACCCCCAGCGCGCGCACCGCCTCCCCGATTGAGGCGCGAATGACATGGAGTGCCGGACAACCCGAGAAGGTGGGCGTGAAGGTAACGCTCACGCGCCCGCCCTCCACCGTTACGTCCCGCACCATCCCCATGTCGGTGATGGAGACGACGGGAATTTCAGGATCGGGGACCGCGGCGAGGGCGGTCCAGACTTCGTCGGCCGAGGGCAAGCGCCCTGCTCTCCGGGCGCTGCCCTCGGCCCCCTGCTCCACACCGCCCATCACCACACCTCCGCGTGCGGCACCTGCCGCGCCACGCCCTGCATCTCGGCCAGCAGCGGGGCGAGGTATTCGGTATGGACTTCGCGGCCCCCGGAGGTCTCGCCCACCTCGGGCAAACTCAGGCCGCACCTCTCGGTCAGGAGGGGCAACGCGAGGCTTTCCCAGGTGCGGCGCACGGCGGCGAGGTCCGGCACCAGTCCGGCGGCCACGAGGTCCGCTTCGCCGGGAACGGGCATAAACAGCTGCCCGGCGTAAGGCCACAATTCATTCAGCGCCTTCTGGGTGCGGCGGCGGCTCTCGTCCGTGCCCAGGGCGAGGCGTTCTACCCATACGGCAGTGTGCTGGAGGTGGAACTTTTCCTCGCGCACAGCTTTGGCAGCCACCTCCGACAGCGGGGCATAGGCGCTTATGCGGGCGGCGTCCAGCCACACGGCTTCGTAGGCGTCGAAGAGGAATTGCCTCAGCATCGTCAAGGCCCAGTCGCCCCGGGGCAGTTCAACGAGGCGGGCGCAACGGTACTCCCCGGCATCCCGGAAAAAGGCGACGTGGTCCGGATCACTCCCGTCCAGTTCCCGCCGCAGTTCCAGAAACAGCGTGGCGTGCCCCAGCTCGTCCTGGGCAATGTTGGCCAGCGCGATGTCCTCTTCCAGAATGGGCGCGTGTCCCGTCCACTCCCCGTCCCGGTGCGCGAGGATGATCTCGTCGTCGGCGAGGGCAGTGAGCTTGGCGATGAGGGCGGCCCGGAACACGGGCGGGAGCGCTCGCTCCTCCTGGCGACTTTCCGTCATTCCTCTCCCTCCCGCACGCGCCCCGGCATGCGGCCCTCGCGCTTGAGCTCACCCACATGCTTGCCGATCACGCCGTAGAACTGCTGCTGCTTGTAGGTCTTTTCCTTCGCAGGGGCGAACCAGCTTTCCAGGGTGCCGGGGTCACCGTCGGTGCGGATGACCCCAGAGTCGGGGAAGACCAGCCAGGTCAGCGCGTCGGGGTACATCACTCGGGCCTGGATGAGGGCGTCGCCGGGACCGCCCGCCTCCACCTGGTCCACGAGATCCACGAAGGTCATGGAGCGCTTGTGCGTGCGCTTGATTCCGATGTGGTAGGTGCCCAGCCCACCGGGCGTATTCAGCACCTCGGGGTTGGACGTCAGTTCCTCGGGCGTGGCGGTCAGGATATCGGCCTCGCGCACGGCCCAGAGGCTGACGGCAGCGGGGCGGCGCACGAAGACGTTGCGGGCAGTCAGGAGCGCGTGCTGGGGATCACCCGCATGGACGCTGCCCACCGCTTGAAGAGGACGGCCCGGGGCGTCCTGCTTGAAGACTTCCCAGCGGGGCCACTGGGTGTCTGTGCCCCGGGGGTCGGGACGGGGGTTTTCCGATTGAGGTGAGGTCATCTCTTCTCCGCACAACAGGATGGGGTTCATGGAAAGTGGCGGGCAAAAGGTCGCGGCCCCGGTCCCAGCCACCACGGCTTGTTGCCCCAACCGCCTCAGTCCGCCGCCTGCGCCAAGTGCCGCGCGGCGTAGGCCTCCAGCGCCTCGCGCACCCAAGCCCCGTCCTCGTGGGCGTGCTGACGTGCCCCGAGGCGTTCCTTGTTGAGCCCCTGCTGGCCCTTGATGACCGCCCAGAACTCATCCCAGTTGATCGGGCCGTGCTTCCAGTGGCCGTGCTCGTCCTGATGCAGATCGGGGTCGGGAATACTCAACCCGGCTCCGAGCAGTTCGGGGACGTGCTCGTCCATAAATTCCTGGCGGACCTCATCGTTCGTCTTGAGCTTGATGCCCCACTTCGCCAGCGCACCCGTGTTGGGGCTGTCGGCATCGTGCGGCCCCAGCATCATCAGGGCCGGCCACCACCAGCGGTTCAGGGCATCCTGCGCCATCTGCCGCTGTTCAGGCGTGCCCTGCGCGTAGGCCACGATCATCTCCTTGCCCTGCTTGTGGTGGAAGGTTTCTTCCGAGCAGATGCGGACCATCGCGCGGGAGTAGGGGCCGTACGAGCAGCCCGCCAGCATGGTCTGGTTCTTGATCGCCGCGCCGTCCACCAACCAGCCGATCATGCCCACGTCGGCCCAAGAGTGGGTGGGGTAGTTGAAGATGCTGGAGTACTTGGCCTTACCGGTCAGGAGAGCGCTCAGCATCCCCTCGCGCGTCGCGCCCAGGGTTTCGGCGGCGTGATAGAGGTACTGGCCGTGACCAGCCTCGTCTTGCACCTTGGCGATCAGGATGGTCTTACGTTTCAGGGTGGGCGCGCGGGAGATCCACTCGCCCTCGGGGAGCATACCCACAACTTCGCTGTGCGCGTGCTGGGAAATCATGCGAATCAGTTGACGGCGGTACTCGGCAGGCATCCAGTCGCCGGCTTCGATCTTCTCGCCGCGCGCGATGCGGGCCTCGAAGGCCGCGTGCTGCTCTGGGGTTTCATTCTGGGGCAGGGGCGGGACAGCTTGGGGCTGGGTCATGGGGAACCTCCAGGAAAGGACAGGACTACCTAACGCTCGTTAGGCTCAGTGTACATCGGCGGGCGAAACGTCCACACACTCACGGTTACAAAGGTCAAGAACCCCGGCCGGTTTCCCCATGTGCCGGGCAGCAGGCGTATGAACATGCGCCCGCCGGGAGCGTGGCCTGAACCGTCAGGCCCGTGCCCAAACGCTGGGCACCGATCCGTCTACTCCCGGCTCCGGCACAGGGCAGTTCTGGTCCGCGGCTTCCTCCCATAGAGCGGGAAGCGCAACCCGGCGGCCAAGCCCCTATAAACGGGGCATGAGCGAACGCAGGCAGGTGGGCAGCGGCAGTCCCTGGGAGAGCGTGGTGGGCTATTCCCGCGCAGTCCGCGTGGGCAAGGTTATTCACGTGGCGGGCACGACGGCCACGCGCGACGGAGCGGTGCAGCATGTGGGCGACGCCGCCGGGCAGACGCGGGTTTGCCTGGAAATTATCCGCGAGGCGCTGGAGGCCCTGGGTGGACGGCTGGAAGACGTGGTGCGGACGCGGATGTACGTGACCGACATCTGCCGCTGGGAGGAAGTGGGGCGTGCCCACGGCGAGGTCTTCGGACGCGTCCGCCCGGCGGCCAGCATGGTGCAAGTGGCGGCGCTGATCGATCCCGCACACCTGGTGGAGATCGAGGCGGAGGCGTGGCTGGAGCGGGAAGCGTAAAAATACGCCCGGCTCGCAGGGAACCGGGCGGAGATAAGTCGGGAAACTTCAGGCGATCATGCGCCCCGTTTGCAGGCCGCCGTGCTGCAGCAGCACCAGGTGGCCCTCGCTCCCAGGGGAGAGGCGGCCGGCCGCGAACAGGGCGCGCAGGGTGGGCAGGTGGTACAGCTCGCCGTCCTCACCCCGCGCCACGTCCGTACTGCTAAACGGGGTGGCCTTCAGGGCTGTCTTCGTGTCTTCCATACGCTCTCCTGACCACCTCACCGCCAAACATGAGGGCCGCCTTTAGATTCTCTAAATTATCCACATCTGGCCTGTCGGAAGTCTGACGCCCGCGGGAAAAATCTAGACGAGGCCGCTTTCGCTGCCGCTGACCTTTCCAGGCATACTGCCGCCATGCCCGCTCCACTCCTGCCTGCCGGTTCCCCTCGCCTCGGCCTCGGTCTGGCGGCCCTGGGGAGGCCGGGCTACATCAACCTCGGGCATGGAGAGGATGTGGGGCAGGGCAAAGGTGAAACGGCGATGCAGGCCCGGGCATCCGAGGTGTTGGACGCGGCGTGGGAGGGTGGCGCGCGCTACTTCGACGCTGCCCGCAGCTACGGAAAGGCGGAGGCGTTCCTGGGCGCTTGGCTGCGCGCGCGCGCTCACCCGGCCACGGTGGGCAGCAAGTGGGGCTACACATATACGGCAGGCTGGCGCACGGACGCCGAGACGCATGAGGTCAAGGACCACAGCCTCTCCACCCTCGAGCGCCAGTGGCCAGAAACGCTGGAAGCCCTGGGCCGCGCGCCAGACGTGTACCTGATCCACTCCGCCACGCTGGACACGGGCGTATTGGAAGACCGGGCGGTGCTGGCCCGTCTCGCCGAGCTCGCTGCCTCGGGCGTTCGGGTGGGCCTGAGCACCAGCGGTCCCCGTCAGGCCGGTACATTGCGCCGGGCGTTGGAGGTGCGGGTGGACGGCGTCAATCCCTTCTGCGTGGTGCAGGCGACGTGGAACCTCCTCGAACCTTCCGCCGGAGAAGCGCTGGCGGAGGCGCAGGGGCAAGGCTGGCACGTGGTATTGAAAGAAGTGGTGGCCAATGGCCGCCTTACCGCCCGTGGCCTGACGGGGCGGGGAGACGTCCCCCCACCCCTGGCAGAGTTGGCCGCCGAGCACCACGCCACCCCCGACGCCGTGGCCCTCGCCGCTGCCCTGGCCCAGCCCTGGACGGACGTGGTGCTGAGCGGAGCGACGACGGTGGAGCAGTGGAAGAGCAATCTGCGGGCCAACGGGATCAGGCCGGATCTGGCACGGCTGGCCCACCTGGCGCAGCCGCCGCAGGGATACTGGAAGTCCCGTTCGGCTCTGCCCTGGACGTGATGGGCCCCGATGTGCGGGGCAGGCCGTCCGGTCCGAAGGGCGCGGCGAAGGTGAAGGCGTGCGCGGTGGGCCCCTGGGCTTCCAGCTGGGCAAGGCGTGATTTGGCCTGCGCTGCGGTGGGCCTCTTTCCTGCAGCCACCCCCCACATGGCCGTGTCGGGCTGGGCCATACGCGTAAACCACTCGCGCCACCGCTTGAGAAAGTCCAGATGCACGCCCGAAGAGGCAAAGGCCCGCACCGCCTCCACATCCTCCCACACGCTCAGGTTGACGATCAGCAGGGGATCGGGGTCGTAGGGGATGTTCGTCGCGTTCCCTCCCTCGTCCTGCAGCCGCCAGACAAAACCCGGGGCAGCCTCAGCCAGGGCGCTCACCGGGTCCAGACCAGCGATGAAGTCGGCGAGCTCCGGCGCGCGGAGTCGGGCCACGTTGACCTGCGCCAGTTGCATCTTCATGCATCGAGCCTACTGTTCGCCCTCGTCCGCCAACCGCTGCAGGGCGGGCCGCAGCGCGGGCAATTCCACCCGCGCCGCGCGCCACACCAGTTGGGGATCAATGCCAAAGTAATCGTGCGAGACGAGGTTCCGAACAGCGCGGAGCAGGGTCCAGGGCACTTCGGTCGCAGCGCCTTGCACCTCCAGCGGCAGGAATTTCGTCGTCTCGCCCAGTCGCGCGAGGTTGCGGAGCACGGCGTCTTGCGTCCTGGGATCGGTCAGGAACGTCTCCAGCGTGTGACCCGACGTATAGTTCACCGCCCGGTCCAGCGCGTCGAGCAGGTCCAGCACCCGCCAGCGCCAGCGCTTTTCGCGGTGCAGTTCGGGGGGCGGTTGGGGCACGGCCTGAATGTCCACCGCGTCGGCGAGCACTTCCTCCCGCAACGGATCTTTCAGGGCCCCTTCGGTCAGCACGTCCACCCGCCGCTCCAGGAGCGCCTCGAAGACGGCCTGGGCGCGCATCAGGGCCAGCAATCCCGCCTCACCCGCGAAGTCCACGAGCAGGTCTACATCCGCCGAATTGTCCGCTTCACCACGCGCCACAGAGCCGAACACACGCACGCGCGAGATGCCCGCCGCCCGCCACTGCGCCTCGCCCGCGCGCAGCAGTCCGGCGATGGTGGGCAGGCGCAGGTCAGGAAAGAGCGCTTCGGAAGAGGGAGAACCGGGAGCGGGAGGCCGGGGCATCCCCGTGAGTCTAGAGCTGGACCGGAACTGGGCGGAGGGGAAACGCCACCCGGACACTTCCAGGCTTTACGATCAACCCCGATGATCGTCGCCATCGGACACGACCTGATCGAGATCGGGCGCATTCGCGGGATGCTGGCGCGGGAGGGGCGGCGCGCCGAGAAGCTGTTTGCTCCCGGGGAGCTGGCCTACTGCGCCCGGCTCTCGGACCCGGTGCCCAGCCTCGCCGCGCGTTTCGCCGCCAAAGAAGCCTTTCAGAAGGTCTGGCCCCGCCCCCACGGCTGGCGCGACGTGTGGGTGGAGCGGGAGCGCACACCGGATGGGCCCTTCCCCTTTTCCCCCCCGGTGCTGGGCTTTGCCCCCGAAATCGCCAACGAGATGCGTGCACGGGGTTGGGTGGCCCACCTGACCCTCACCCACACCAAGGAACATGCCTCGGCGGTGGTGGTGCTGGAAGCCCACGCGGGGAAGGGCGCGTGATTCGCCTGATCGCCACCGATCTGGACGGCACCCTGCTGCGCCCGGACCTCAGCGTGAGCGCGCGAACGCGGGCGGCCCTGGACGCGGCGCGGGCCGTCGGAATACATGTGGTGCCCGTGACGGCCCGGCAACCGCGTGGAGTGCGGCGCACCGCGCAAGCTGCCGGATTCGCCGAATACGCCCTGTGCGGCAACGGCGCGCACGGAATTCACCTGGGCACGGGCAAGACGCTGTTCGAGGCCCACGTGCCGGAAGCGGTGCAGCGGGCGCTGGCAGAGGCCCTGGCCGAACGGTTCCCCGACGTGCTGTTCGCCAGCGTACGCGAGGGAGGCGAGGTCTTCGTGGCCCAGGACGGCTACGCGGCGATCGCCCACTTTGAGGACCACAAACGTGAACCCCGGGACATGGGCGGGCACAGCCTGGACGACGTGCTGGCCACGCCGAGTTCTGAAATTCATCGTGCGGCACGCCGAGATGACGCCCCGCGAACTGCTGGCCGAGTTGCGGGCCCTGAACCTGGGCGGCTTCGCCATGACGCACTCGGGTGCCCCTTTTCTAGAGGTGCTGGCCGAAGGCGTGAGCAAGGCGTGGGGCCTGGAGCAGCTCTGCGCGCGGCTGGGCGTACGGCGCGAGGAGGTGCTGGCTTTTGGCGACGCCCCCAACGACGCCGAGATGCTCGCCTGGGCCGGGCACGGCGTGGCGGTGGCAAACGCGGAACCGGAAGCGCTGGAGGCGGCGGACGAGGTGACCCTCTCCAATGCGGAGGATGGAGTGGCTGTGGTCACCTCATCCGCTGCCTCCAGAATCCCAAGCCTGACTAAAGGGGCAATCGTTGGTTGGGTGACGGGCTTCGCGTCCAGACGCGCCTACGCTGGGGCATGAACACCTTCAGCCGGTCCGTGCTGCTTGGCCTCGCGCTTCTCGTTCCGGCGGCTGGACTGGGAGCGGCGGGCGCGCAACGCATTCTTCCCATGCTCTCCGCCCCCGCCACAGACGCCGAGAAGGCCGCTCTGACGCGGGGACGCGCTCTGGTGGCCGACTTCTACGCGGTAAAGGTGGAGGGGTTATGGAAGTCCTTCACGCCCGAATTGCAGGGGGGCTGGGGCTCACTGGGGTCGTTACGCGCCTACCGTGAGGCCGGAGTGCAGGCGTACGGAGCCGAGCGCCAGGTGTTGCGCGAGTGGACGTTCACGGACGGGGGCGTGGCCTATTACGTCCGCAGCGCGCGCTTCGAGGAGGACCCGAACACGCTGTGGAACGTGGTGGTGGGCTTCGACGCGGCGGGCCGGGTCAGCGTCTTCGGCATCATGGAGGACGACGAGGAAGTCTCGGGCCCCTCGGCGTAAGAGGGCAGGCACGGCAAGGGGCCACAGACGTTCGGCGTCTGTGGCCCCTTGCCGTGCCTGCCTCAGTCCGTGGCCGCCGGTCCCTCCGCCTTCGCCGTGCGTGGCGCCGCCTGGCGTCCGGCCAACGGGCGCTCGGGCAGGAAGACCGTGACGAGGAAAGCCCCGCCCACCAGCAGCCCCGCGATCAGGAACACGTGATCAATGGCCCCGGCCATCACGCCGCGCAGGGCCGCGACGATGGGCGTGAAGAGTTCGGCGTGGCCCAGTTTCCCCAGCGCTGCCTGCAACTGGCTGCTCGCCTCCGGGCTGGACAGCAGGTTGGGATTGGCGATGGCCTCCTGCATGGGCGCAGGCAGGGTCCGGGCTACGGCAGGGAGCTGCGCGCCGAGGTCATGCGAGAGACGCGCGTTGACGAGCGCCCCGAACAGGCTGACGGCCAGCGTCCCACCGATCTGCCGGAAAAACTGGTTGCCCCCGGTGGCGCTGCCCAGCAGCTGGCGCGGTGCGGCGTTTTGCACGGCGAGGGTCAGCTGGCTGTTGACTGGCCCCAACCCGATGCCCAGCAGCACCATCAGGCCCACCGCGAGCGCGAGGGAGGTGGCTGTGCCCAGCCCCGTGCAGAGCAGCAGCGCCACCGTGGCGACGAAGCCGCCCGCGATAATGAGGCCTTTGTACCTCCCGGTGCGGCTGACCCACTGCCCGCTGAGGGTACTTGTGGTGATCATGCCCAGCATCAGCGGCGCGAGGGCCATGCCGCTGCCGCTCGCCGTACTGCCGCGCACGCCTTGCATGTAGAGCGGCAGATACAGAATTGCCGCGTACATCCCCGCGCTGGTCAGGAATCCGGCGAGGCTGGCGAGCGAGATGGCCGGATCACGAAGCAGGCGCAGGTTGAGGATGGGCCGCTCCTGCCCACGGCTGTGAAGCACATACCCGCCGCCCAGCATCACGGTTCCGGCCAGCAGGCCCAGGATACAGGCGCTGTCCCAGGCGTAAGTTCCGCCGCCCCACGACAGGGCGAGGGTCAGCGTGGTCACGGCCCCGGCGAGCAGCGCTGCGCCAAGCGTGTCGAAAGGCTGGTGGGTCCCGTCCCGGGGAGGTGCGGGCAACCGGAAAAAGCGCCCGATAAAGTAGATCGCCAGCAGCGCGAAGGGCACGTTTACGAAAAACACGCTGCGCCAGCCCAGGTGATCGGTCAAGAAGCCGCCGACGAGCGGTCCCACCACGCTGCTCACGCCCCAGACCGCGCCCGTATAGCCCTGATACCGCCCGCGCTCAATGGGCGTGAACAGGTCCGCGATGGCCGTGAAGCTCATCGCCATGAGGGTGCCACCGCCGATGCCCTGGAGGGCACGCAGGGCGATCAGTTGCCCCATGCTCTGCGCCAAGCCCAGCAGCACGCTGCCCAGCGCGAACACCACGATGCCCGCCAGCAGCAGTGGGCGGCGGCCATAGCGGTCGCTGACGGTCCCGACGATGGGAATGGTGATGGTGGTGGTCAGCGAGTAGGCGGTAAAGGCCCAGGCATACAGGTGAAACCCACCCAGATCGGCGATGACGCGCGGCATGGCACTTCCCACCACCGTGAGGTTGAGGCTGGAGAGAAACAGGACGGTGAGGACGCCCGCGAACGCGAGGATCTTGTCCCGCTGAGAGAGGGAGGCCGTGTTCATTCGTTCTCCTTTCCACTGGGAACGAGGGCTGTCTCCAGGTCCTTCAACGCCAGCAGGGCCGCGTTGACCCGCTTGGCGGGGAGGTGCCCGAGCTGCGCGCGCGCAATGTCCTGCGCCACTGCGCGGGTGTGCGCCCGCGTCGACTCGCCCTCGGGGGTCAGGCGAAGGCGGAGTTTGCGGAGATCGGTGGAATCGGTCACGCGCTCCAGCAGGCCCTGGTTCGCCAGCTTGGTCACGATGCGCGTCACTGTAGGCGCGGGCAGGCGGTGGTATTCGGCCACCGTGGAGGTCGTGTCGAAGCCGTCCATGACGGCGGCGCGCACAAGCACTTCCTTGGTGCCGAGCTTCATCGCCGCCTGAAGGGGTTCGTCGAGGGCCTGACGAAGGCGCCGCAACAGCCGCAGCACCTGGCGCACCAGTAGATACGACCCGTCCGTGGAGACACCGGACGCGAAAAGAGAAGAAGGAGTCATTTCATTTGGAAGTATTTCAAATGAAAAAAGAGGGGAAGATGGGCTGCCTCACCTTTCTCCGTACACCCGCAGCAGCTCCAGACCGTTCACCTGCTCTGAGACGCGGGCGCCCCCCAGCAGATGCGCTTCCAGTACCGCTGGAAGCCACAGCAGCACGTCCTGAGGCAGGGCGTCCAACGCAAACCAGCCCACTTCGGAGGTTCCCGCGAGGGGCTGGGGCGCGCCCTCCCATTGCGCAGCCACGAAGAAGAAGTCCGCGCCTTGCACGCCTCCGAGGTCATAACGGCTGACGCCGAGGGCACGCAGGGCCGCAGGCTTTACCCGGACGCCCACCTCCTCCAGCGCCTCCCGCACGGCGGCCTCGGCCAGGCCCTCACCCGGTTCGACGTGGCCGCCGGGCAAACCCCACAGCCCGTTGCCGTAGGACACGCCCGAGCGGCGGCCCAGCAGGATACGTCCCGCGGAATCGAGGAGAATCGCCCAGGCCACGAGATGAAAGCTTCGGTCCGGAGTCATGGCCCTACGCTACGTTCTCAGCGCAGGGAGTGCACCCGCATCACGTCCTCGCAACTGCTCGCTGACGGACACGTTACCGCGCAGTTGGGCCTCCGGCACGGCGGATAGCCAGGGCAACACCTCTCCGGGCAACTTCTCGGGAGCAAATCCACTCCACCTCGGAAGTCTTGCGGAGGAGCTGAGGCGCACCTTTCGAGCTCCGTGCTGTAGACGGAAAATCCGTGCCCCGCGCGCCGTCCATCCGGTACCACCGCACGCCCAGGGCGGAAAGGTCAACGGGCCGAACGGGCAGCTCCACTTCCCCGCAGAACTCGCGCACCGCCGCTTCGGGCAGACCCTCGCCGTCTTCCACCCGACCGCCCGAGCAGCACGGCTGCGCGCTCCTTCAAAACGGCCGTCCAGACCAGCGGGTTCACGGCCTCAGGGGAACGCGCTATCCTGCCCGTTGCGTCACCGGGGGTGCCCACGTTTTTCCCGCACAGGGAAACGGGGCTGAGAGAGTCCCCAAAGAACCTGATCCGGATCATACCGGCGGAGGGAGCGTGACGGGGCAACGGCCCAGTGGCCGCCCACCCCTGCTCTGCTTCCCCTTCGTGACGCGAGGGGGAATTTTTATGCGTAACCCGTACCTACTCGGCCTGCTGCTGGCAGGCGCAGCCCAGGCCCAAACGACACTGACGGTCATCACCCACGATTCTTTCAGCGTGGACAAAAAGCTCGTGGCCGCGTTCGAGAAGGCCAACAGTGCCCGCGTGCGCTTTGTGAAGGGCGGCGACGCGGGGGAACTCCTGACCCGCCTGATCCTGACCCGCCGCGCGCCCCTGGCCGACGTGGTGTACGGTCTGGACAATACCCTGCTGCCCCGGGCGCGGGCGGCGGGGCTGCTGGAGGCTTACAAGTCTCCGGCCCTGGCGAAGGTGCCCGCGGCCTACCGTCTGGACGAGGCGGGACTGCTCAATACCGTGGACTACGGTTACGTGGCCCTGAACTATGACCGCGCGGCCTTCGCCAAGCTGGGCCTGCCCCTGCCCAAGAGCCTCGATGACCTGAAAAGGCCCGAGTACGCCCGCCTGACGGTGGTGCCCTCCCCCGCCACGAGTAGCCCGGGCCTGGCCTTCCTGCTCGCCACGGTAAACCACTACGGCGAAGCGGGCGCGTGGGCGTGGTGGCGTGAGGCGAGGGGGAACGGCCTGAAGGTCACACGCGGCTGGACCGACGCCTACGAGAAGGACTTTTCCAAGAACGGCGGCAAATACCCCATCGTTCTGAGCTACGCGAGCAGCCCCGCCGCCGAGGTGTTCTACGCCGAGGGCTACGACGCCGCCAAGCCCCCTGCCCAGGCCCCCACCGCCAACCTGTTCCTGCCGGGCAGCACCTTCTTGCAACTGGAAGGTGTGGGCGTCCTGAAGGGCGCGAAGCAACCCCAGTTGGCCCGTAAGTTCGTGGACTTCATGCTCTCGGGCGGCGTGCAGGCCGACATTCCCACCCGCATGTGGATCTACCCGGCAGTGGGCGGCACGAAACTGGACCCGGCGTTCAAGTTTGCGCAGGAACCGCAGCTGGCCCCCGTCAAGCCAGCCGTGCTGGGCAACCCGCAGCGGCTGGCGGACGCGTGGGTGGAGAAGGTGCTGCGGGTGCGGTGAGGGCGGGGTGGCCCCCTCGCTCCAAGCTGCAGTTACCCGTGGCTTCGCCAGGCCCTCTCCCACGAGGGCAGAGGGTCGACAACCGCCATTCCTCCGCACGCCTTTCCTCTTCACTGTTCAGCGCCCAGGCCTCCTTCAGCGGAATGGGACAGGCGGCCTCGCGTTCAAATGAGCGGTGGAGTCAAGCAACATCACGCTCCCCACCATTCTGCCAAGCGCAAGCGCAGCGGCCAGCTCTCCCCTCCTCCCACCGGAGGCTGGGGGCTGGGGGAAGCCGGAGTAAGATTCCCTGCCCCTTGTGTTCACCCTCCATGAACTCCAAACCCTGGCTCCTCGCCCTTCCCCCCCTCCTCTTCCTGCTGCTGCTGCTGGCGCTGCCCCTCGCCCGCATCCTGCTGGAGGGCGGCGTCAACCTCACCGTCTGGCTGGACCCCTACTTCCTGGGCCGCCTGACCTGGACCCTGACCCAGGCGGCGGCCTCCGCCGCCATCGCCCTTACCCTAGGCGCACCGCTCGCCTACCTCCTCTCCCGCCACACCGTCCCCGGCAAGGCCCCGCTGCTCCGGCTGCTGCTGCTGCCCTTCGTCACCCCCACGCTGGTGGCCGTCCTGGGCCTGACCGCGCTGCTTGGGCCGCAGGGCTGGCTGACCCGCCCACTCGGGCTGGATCTGTCCGAGACGCCCATCCTGCTGATCTTGGGCAACCTCTTCTTCAACCTGCCGGTCATGGTGCGCCTCGCGTACAGCGGCTTCTCGCGGGTGTCCCCAACGCTGACGGGGGCGGCCCGGACGCTCGGGGCAAGCAGCCTGCGCGCGGCGCTGACGGTGGCCCTGCCCCTCGCGCTACCTGGACTGGCGGCGGGCTTCATCCTGGTCTTCCTGTACTCGGCGCTGAGTTTCGGGCTGCCCCTGGCCCTCGGCGGCGAGCGCTACGCGACGCTGGAGGTAGAGATCTACACGCTGACGGCCTACCAGTTGCGGCTTCCCGAGGCAAGCGCCCTGATCGCTGGACAACTGGGGCTGACGCTGGGAACGACGTGGGCCTATGTCCGCCTGGCACGCGGCGGGGTGGGCGTGCCCGCCTCCAGTCTTCCCCGCGCCAGGGGGGGAACGGCGGCGCTGCTCTGGCTGCTGGTGGCGCTGGTCACGCTGATCTGCTTTGGACCGCTCCTGGCCGTGGTGGCGCGCGGGTTGCTGGGTTCGGCGGGCCCTACCCTGACGTACTGGCGGGGGATTGTGTCTGATCCCGATACACCGCTGCTGCTGGGCAACACGGTGCGCTTCGCCGTGCTGGCGTTACTGGGGGCGGCGCTGCTGGGGACGCTCCACGCCCTTGCCGCGTGGCGGGCACGGTCCCGGGTGCTGGACCTGCTCTCGCTGCTGCCGCTGATGGTCTCGCCCGTCAGCCTGGCGGTGGGTTACCTGCTGGCGTACCCGGCCCTCTCGGCCACACTGCCCATGTTGATCGCCGCGTACACGCTGCTCGGCTTTCCACTCGTCACGCGCTCGGTGCTGCCCGCCCTGCGCGCCCTGCCGCCACGGACCCTGGAGGCGGCCCGCACGCTGGGGGCCCCGTCCCTGGCCGCGCACCGCACCGTCACCTGGCCGCTGACCCTGCCGGCCTTGCGCAGTGGAGCTGCCCTCGCCCTCGCCACCGTCTTGGGCGAATTTGGAGCCACGCTGGTGCTGACCCGCCCCGAGTGGGCCACCCTCAGCGTGGGCCTGTACGAGCGCCTGGGCCGCCCCGGCGAGCGCAATCTGGGCGAGGCGTGCGCGCTGGCCTCCGCGCTGCTGCTCCTCTCAGCCCTGAGTTTCACCCTGCTGGACGCGGGGGAGGGGGAAGTGACCTGAGCCGGACCCATCCTTTGGAGAGGCGAGGGCCGCAAAATGGGCCGGTGCCCTTCGCCGCGTCTTCCCTCCTCCGCGCCGCCCTTGCCGGCCTGATCTTGGCAGGCCTGCTGCCTGGCTCTGCCCGTGCGGAGGCTTCCACGCCCCTCTTGCCGCCAGAACCGCCCACCTGCACCGAGGCGCCCGATCCAGCCCTCACGCTGGGCTTCTCCTCCACACCCGGCCGTCCCCTCCCCGCTGACGTGACAGGGCGGGTGGACTTCTACGCCGCTGTGTACGGCGAGAATGGTCAGGCCCTGCGCGACGTGCGGCTGGGCGACGTTGACGCCCTGCACCCCCTGGCGAGTGCCTTCAAGCCCCTCGTGGTGCAGGCCGCGTTGCAGGACGTGGACGCGGGACGGCTCACCCTGAACACGCTGCTGGAAACCACGCCGGGACGGCGAAGCATCGAAGGCTATCCTGCCGGGAAGAATTCGGTGGAGAAGCTGGGACGGCGCGCGCTCGTCAACAGTGACAACACCGCGAGCGACATCCTGCACCTCGCGGCGGGCACGGAACGGGTGGCGCGGGCCGTTCACGCCGCCAGTCCCTGCACGTCTGTCCTGCACACCACCAAGGCGCTGTGGGGCACGCAATCGGGCCTGCTCCCCAATGTCTTGCGGCCCGGCCGGGACGCCGCGGCCTACGCCGCCGCTCCCTTCGAGGACCGGCTGCCCACGTCTTTGGCCCTCAACCGCGCCGCGCAGGGCCTGATGGGGCCGCAGGTGGAAGCTGCGCTGGACGTGTATTTTCACGGCCCCACCTATGATCCGGCGCTGGAACTGGCCGTACAGAACGTAAGTACGCCGCGCGCCTACGCTGGACTGCTCGCGCGCACGCTGCCCGGCGCAGCCCTGGGGCGAGCCACCCGTGGCCTCTTCCGCGCGTGGCTCTCGGACAGCTGTTGCAAACCCAAGGCGCCCACCCTGAAGACGGGGTTCTGGGGCGCGAAGGCGGGCAGCGGCTGGCGCCTCCTGACCCTGACGGGCGTGGTGGAGTTGCCAGGCGGGCAGACCCTCGCCTACGCCTACCTCAATGACCGCAGCGACACGCTGGAATCCGAGGACATGGAGCGCCAGATTCCGGCCCTGGTGCGCTGGCTGGACGGCACGCTGGCCGATCTGGCCCGGGGCCGATGAACGCCCTTCAACTAACGGGCCTGTCCAAGCGCTTCGGAGCCGTCACAGCGGTGCAGGACCTGTCGCTGAAGGTGGCGGCGGGCGAGACGGTGGCGCTGCTCGGCCCCAGTGGCTGCGGCAAGAGTACGGTGCTGCGCTGCGTGGCTGGGCTGGAGCGCCCCAACGCGGGCCGGGTGGAGGTGGGGCAGCGGGACGTGACGGAGCTGCCCCCGGAAGCGCGGCACGTCGGGCTGGTCTTTCAGGACTACGCGCTGTTTCCGCACCTGAACGTGCTGAGCAACGTGGCCTACGGTCCACGGATGCGCGGTAAGACCCGCGCGCACGCCGAGGCCCAGGCGCGGCAGACGCTGGCGCTCGTCGGCCTGGAAACGCTGGAGGGCCGTCGCCCAGCCCAGCTTTCCGGCGGGCAGGCGCAGCGGGTGGCTCTGGCCCGCGCCGTGGCGACGGGTTCGCCCCTGCTGCTGCTCGACGAGCCGCTGAGCAACCTCGACGAGCAACTGCGTGCCCGGCTGCGCGCGGACCTGCGCGCGCTATTCGCTCGGGTGGGCGCGGGCGTGCTGATCGTGACCCATGACCAGCGGGAAGCCCTGGCGCTGGCGCACCGGGTGGCCGTGATGCGCGCGGGGCGACTTATACAGGTGGGCGGAGCCCAGGAGGTCTTTGCTCAGCCGGCGACGGCGTGGGTCGCGGCGTTCCTGGGACACACGAACCTCCTGCCCGCCTCCAGTGGCGAAGTGCTCCTCGTACCCGAGAACGCCGTGCGCTTGGGGGAAGGGGAAGCGCTGCCCGTCGTGACCCGCCAGACCACCGGCGCGGGTCTGGAAGTGACGGTGCGCCATCCCCTCGGCCCGCTGACACTGCACCTCAGCCCACGCGAAGCGGCGCAGCTGGAAGGCGACACCCTCCGCCTGAGCCTTACTCCGCCGCGCCTTTTGCCCCTGCCGGACGACCGGTGAGCCCTTTCAGGAAAGGGAATTCCAACACACTTGAGCTTATGCTGGGGGTGGAGGCAAACGATGCACAAACAGAGCGGGCGGTGGGCAGTGGCCCTGGGGCTGGCACTCGGCGGTTCGGTGGCTGGAGCCGCAGTGTACACGGGCCCCCAGGCCGTCGTGTACATCGGAGACACCTGGTGCAGCGGCGGATACTGTGGGGGGGGCACCGGGGCGGCCTTTGAGGAAGCGCTGACGCGCGCCCTGACCGGCAGCGGCTACGTCCGCGCAGTGCGGGAACCGGACCTGGCGACGCTAAATTTGACGGCGGGCGTCTCCAGCGTCTCGGGGGGCGGCAGCGTCTGCCTGCCCTTCGTGGGCTGCGTCAGTGGCACGACGGTGCGCGCCCACCTCGAACTGACCGACCGCCGCACGGGCGAGGTGCGCTGGAACGATTCCTGCGAGGGCACCAGCGGCGGCTTCAGCACCTGGGGCTGGTGGGCGGGCAGCATCTACCTGGACACCGATGACGGCAAGGCCGCCGCCGACTGTGCGGGCAAGCTGGTACAGAAGCTCACGGGCAGCCCGGTTCTCAAGCCCTACCTCACGCTTGCGCCCGGGGCGGCGCTGACGGGTACCCCAGCCACCCCTGCGCCCGCTCCGGCGGCCACCCCCATACTTCCGGCTCCGTCTGCCGCCGTTTCCCCCCAACAGGCCGAGCAGAGCGTGAAAATGCTCGAAGCCCACCTGAGGGCCCTCGCCTTTGCCGACGCCAACGGGCTGTTTACCAGTGACCCCTACAACCCCGTCAAACTCAAGGAACTGAATGCGGCGGCCACCGCCCAGACGCTCGCGTTGGCTGCCCAGGTACGCCTGACCGTCACGCCAGGCGAAAACGTGGGGCCCTACCAGCTCATTGGCGTGAGCTACACCCTGCCTGGCGGCCCGGAGAAGTTCGTGCAACTCGCCGTCAGCGCCGACCCCACCGTCAACGCGCGGGGAGGCAGGCGGCTGGTGTACCTCTCGGCCTTCAACCCCCTGCGCTCGTCGGTTCCGGCGCTGGACGGCCTGAGCAAGAACGTGGAGACGTTGCTGGACGACGTCCACCGCGCTCTGAAGCTGCCCCCCCCGCGCTGAAAGGCGGCTAGACTCACCGCATGACCGCCTGGATTCTCGTCGGGGGCCGCCTTGTCCCCACGGGCGCGTTGCGCGCCCTGCCCCGGCCCGATCTGGTGGTGGCGGCGGACGGTGGTGGGCGACATGCCGCAGCCCTCGGTGTGCGCGTGGACGCCTGGGTGGGCGATTTCGATTCTTCAGCAGGGCTGCACCTCGACGCCCCGCGTGAAGTCCACCCGGCGGCCAAGGACGAAACGGACGCCGAACTGGCGGTGCGCGTGGCGAGGAGGCGGGGGGCCACCCGGCTGGTCTTTCTCGGGGCCTTCGGCGGCCGCTTCGATCACGCGGCGGCCCTGATGCTCGGTGGGCTGCGGCTGACGCGTGAGGGCCTGGGCGTGACGCTCCACAGTGGCGATGAGAGCGGCTCTCCGCTGCTGCCGGACCGGCCCCTTTCGCTGCACCTGCCCGCGGGCACCACCCTGAGCGTGCTGGCCTTCACCGACCTGCAGGGGTTGACGCTCACCGGCGTACGCTGGCCCCTGCGCAGGGCAAACATTCCCCAGGGCAGCGGCTGGACGGTCAGCAACGAGGCGGCGGGCGGCGAGGTGCGGGCCGCGCTGGAGGGCGGGCAAGCGCTGGTCACGGTGCTGTCGCCCGGCCCTGGGTGACCCGGGGGATAGGAAGCGCGGCTCCGTGGCGTTAGGGTGCGCTCCATGATGCAGCGGGAATTTGGCAAGACGGGCCTGCGGGTCGGCGTGCTGGGCCTGGGTGCAGGCCAGGTGGGGGCGGAAGCCCTGTCCGAGACCGAAGCCGAGCGGCTGCTTCACCGCGCCCTCGACCTGGGCCTGACCCTGATCGACACAGCGCGCGGCTACGGCCTGAGCGAAGAGCGGATCGGGCGTCATCTGGCACGCCGCCGCGATGAGTTCGTGCTGAGCAGCAAGGGCGGCTACGGCGCGGAAGGCACCGAGGACTGGTCTCCCCAGAGCATTTCCCGGGGCGTGGAACGGGCGTTGCGCCTGCTGAAGACGGAGCGCATCGACATCTTCCACCTGCACTCCTGCCCGCTCGACACCCTGCAGCGCGAGGACCTGCTGGGCGCACTCGGTGAGGTCCGGGCGGCGGGACTGATCGGGGTGGCGGCCTACAGCGGCGAGAACGAGGCGCTGTTCTGGGCCGTGCAGTCGGGGCATTTTGGCAGTGTGGAGACGAGCGTGAGCGTGGCGGACCAGCGAAGCCTGCACCACGCCCTGCCGCTCGCCGCCAAGAAAGGGCTGGGCGTGATCGCCAAGCGGCCCATCGCCAACGCCGCGTGGCAGTTCCGGGAACGTCCGGCGGGGCAGTACGCCGAGGTCTACTGGGAGCGCCTGCAGGCCTTGCGGCTGGACCCCGGGGGGCTGGGCTGGCCCGAATTCGCCCTGCGTTTCAGCGCATTTGCGCCCGGCGTGAGCAGCGCCATCGTGGGGACGGCGAGCCTACAGAACCTGGAATGGAACGCGCAGGTGGTGGAGGCCGGGCCACTTCCCCAGGCGCTGCTCGCCCACGTGGAGGCGGCGTGGCAGGCCCACGGGCAGGCGTGGGGAGGCGAGGTCTGATCCACACGGGGTGAATGCAGCCCGACTGGAAAAACGGTGGGGAACTTCCTTTCCCCTGGACCCGTACCTGGCCCCATGAGAGGCCGTGGGCTGGGATGTGGATGCTTGGGATGTGGGGGAAGTTCCCTGCTGGTAATCGCGCTGATGGCGGGGCTCGCCTGGTTTTACGTCGTTCAGCCCGCGCGTGAGTTTCTGGCGTCGTGGCAGCCCCCCGCTCAGGTGCAGACCACCGCGCAGCAGTCGGGCGGGACGAAGGCCGACGCACCACTCACCACAGCGGACGTGCAGCGCTTCGTCCGGGTCCGCCGTGAGGTCAAAAAAGCCCTGGGGAGCAGCTTTACCAACGTGCAGCAGGTCTGGACCGACATCCAGAACGGCCAGTCGCCCAGTGTGGTCACGGTGCTGAACGTGGTCCGCGGCGTGGGCAGTGGGATCGGCCAGGCCCGGCAGGCACAGACGGCAGCGCTCGCCAAAGAGGGAATGGGCGCCGCGCGCTACGCCGCGGTTCGGCGTGAGGTCAACCGCGCCCTGGGTCTGCCTGAGGTGGATTTCGCCGAGGCGGCCAACGCGTTACAGCAAGGCCGCTTTCCAGACCTGAACACCACGGTTCAGACGGCCACCGCCTCGGAACGCGCCCTCGTCGCGCCCTTCCGGGAGGAATTGACCAAGACGGCAGCGGCGGGTTTGCTGGGGTTGTAGAAAGCGGAGGGAAAGCAAGCCCGTTCCTGAGGAACGGGCCTGCTTTCCCTGTTCCCCGGTGCCCTACTGGCAGAGGTTGGTGCGGCACAGGTCCAGCGCCGCGTAGGTACGGCCGGGCTGCACGCTCAGCTTGAGAAAGAGGGTGCCGTTTTCCCAGGCGTAACCCTCGCCGTTCGTGGCGTCCAAGGCCTGCCGGGACACCCTCTTCAGGCGGCTGCGGGCATCGATCCACCAGTCGCGGTAGATGACG
This sequence comes from Deinococcus hopiensis KR-140, assembly GCF_900176165.1. Classification (NCBI taxonomy): domain Bacteria; kingdom Thermotogati; phylum Deinococcota; class Deinococci; order Deinococcales; family Deinococcaceae; genus Deinococcus; species Deinococcus hopiensis. The sequence continues at coordinate 557,432 of NZ_FWWU01000009.1, read as the reverse complement.
GGTTCGTAGGGCACGGCCAGGTCCAACCGTACCCAGTCGCCCGGCACGCGGTCGTTGATGCCCAGGCGCAGATGACGGGGCAACCCACGCGCGAGGGTGGCCGTGTAGTTCAACCGGGCAGGCGCGGTGGTGGAGAACAGGGCGCGCGCGCCGGGCGTTCCCGCCAGCACCGCCGTCGCGCCGTCCGCACGCCGCAGGGTAACCGAGCCCACACCGCCCCGTTCCACGTCGTCCAACCACAGGCGGCCATACGGCTTGTCGCAGATGTAGGCGTTCCACTCGGCACGGCGGGTGCAACTGGAATCGAACAGCAGTGGATTACTGGCCACGACGGAGCGCCCCGCCTGACCCGTCACGCTGCCGCTCAGGTCCAGGAATGTGGCGGACTTGTCCCCATCGGCTTCCCCCAGGGGCGTCTCGAAATAGACCCGGTTGGCCTCGACGAAGCGCAGGTTCTCGGCGGCGTTGACCGGACTGAGCGGATAGTGGTTTTGCCGGCGGTAGCCCAGCGCGCCCGCCGGACGCAGCGCGCTGGGCAAGAAGTTGGCGAAGGTGACGCCGCTGGCACGGACTGTACCGTCGTAGAACTCGAAGCCCCGAATGGGAAAGTCCGCCTGCTGGGGCAGCGGCAGGCTGCGGCCCTCCGCCCCGCGCTTCTCCCAGTTCGGCGGCGTGCCGACGTTGGCACTCTCGCCCACGATCAGGCCGCCCTCCATGGCATTGAGGCTGGAAGCGAAGGTCACGCCAACGGCGTTGTCGGCCAGCACCGCGCCGCGCAGGACCTGGTTGAAACCGCGAAACCACGCCCCACTGTTGCGGTTTTTGTAGGCGGTGAAGCGGTCGAAGTAAGCGGGTACCGCCGCCGACTTCTCGTCCGCAGGATTGCGCAGGGGGTGGTACTCGGTGGGGTTCACGTAGCCGTCTGCCCCAGGTCCGTGGTCCACGTCCAGCCCCGCCGTGACGTAGGAGTGCGCCACATTGTTCTCGAAGGCCGTCAGGGGCGTGCGCTGCGGCCAGATACCCTCCGAACGGCTCAGCCCCGTGGGATGTTCAGCGAGCGCGTACCAGAAGCCCACTCCGTCGCCCCCCGCCGCCACATTGCCGCGCAGGGTGTTCGCCGGGTTGGAAATCCAGTAGCTCGAAGGGCCGGGAAATCCGGTATCCGAGGGCAACACAGCCTTCTCGCCCTTCTTGGAATCAGGAGCGCGGGTGCCCAGCACGAGGTTGTCCGTGATGACGTTGCCCGTTTCCGCGCCGTCTTCCAGAAACAGGCAGTGCCCAACGGTCCCGGTCATCACGTTGCCGTCCACGTTGAGGTCATTGGTGCCGTGCAGGGTCAGGCAGCGGTTGAAGAGGTCGTGCAAGCTGTTGCCGCGCACATAGGAGGCGCGGGCCGAACCCACCATGTGAAAGTGCAGCGGGTAGCGCCGCAGCAGCCCCGCCTGGCCCATGCGCGTCAGCTCGGTGCCCTCTACCCGGGCCTGCCCGCCCCGCATCACCATGATCTGCCCGCCGAACGCCTCGTTCCGGCGCTCCACGCTGCCCTGCACGGTGACGTTGCGGGTCAGCAGCCCCACCTCGGCCCGTTCGTCCAGGGTTCCGCCCCCAAAGGTCTGCACCTCGCCGAAGTGCATGAACTTCAGCGGCGCGGTCAAGGTCACGGTGGAGCCCGACACGCTGCGGACCGTCACGGTCTCCTGCTGCGCGGCGTCGAAGTCGGTGCTGGCGAGCACCAGCCGGTCCCCGGGCCCCCAGTTCGGGGAGGTTTGTAGGCGCAAGGCGGTGCTTCCCACGCGCGCTGTCTGCGCCAGACGGGTCCACGACAGGCGTGGCTGGCCGTGCAATTCCAGATGGCCGCCGTCCATGACCCCTATCAGCTTATCGCCCATATCCATGACGTTTTCGCCGGGGCGGGCGTCGGTGAGGGTCAGGGTAGCGCGGTGCGCGAAGGGTTGGCCCTCGCGCCCCACCTCCAACGTGCCGCCGTCCAGCATGATCCAGTCGGCCTTCAGGTCCAGGTCCTTCTCCGCGAAGGTGAGCCGCCCCTGCACCGTCAGGCTTGCCAGGCGCGGTGGGCTCACGTCCAGAACCACCGCTTTTCCAGCAGGAATGGTCACCGCGGCCCCCATGGCCGGAACCTGTCCTCCCGGCCAGGTGTGAGGATCGCTCCAGCGCCCACCCGCTACAGCTTCAGCCGCTGCGCCGCCGTGTATTTCAGCGTGACTGCCTACCGCCGGGGCAGCCCCTCCTGCCTGTGGGGAGAGCAGCAGCGAGCTCAGAACAAGAATGAGGAGCCTGTTCATCCACGCTTAATATGGCAGGTTTAAATGAACGTTTCGTAGAGCTGCTTTCACAGGAGATCCGTGGAAGGATCCGGACAGGCTTTACGTGGGTGTGAGTGTCGCCCACGGCCCCAAACGCTGCGGACCCTTGCCGTAAGGTGACTGCATGACGAGCGAGACTTCTCCTCCCGCCACGCAGGCCAGTACGGCGCAGTCACAGGCCCTGTTCAGCCGTGCGCAGCGGGTGACGCCAGGCGGCGTAAACAGCCCGGTGCGGGCGTTTAAAAGTGTGGGCGGATCGCCCCGCTTTATCCGGGAGGCCCACGGCGCGTACCTGACTGACGCCGACGGCCACCGCCTCCTGGATTACATCGGCTCCTGGGGACCGATGATCCTGGGCCATGATCATCCGGCAGTGCGCGAAGCGGTTGCGGACGCCCTGTCGCGCGGCACCAGTTACGGTGCGCCCGGTGAGGGTGAGGTGCGGCTCGCCGAGACGGTCACGCGGCTGACAGGCGTGGAGCGCGTGCGCTTCGTCAACAGCGGTACCGAGGCCACCATGAGCGCCCTGCGGCTGGCGCGCGGAGCGACGGCACGCAAGTTCATCGTAAAGTTCCGGGGCAATTACCACGGCCACGCCGATGGACTGCTGGTGGAAGCGGGCAGCGGCCTCATGACGAACGCCGAGGGACACCTGGGCCGCGCCGCGCCGAGCAGCGCCGGGGTCCCCGAGGAATACGCCGCGCTGACGCTGGTCAGCGAGTACAACGATCCAGTCGCCCTCGACGCGCTGATGGCGGAGCGGGGGCATGAGGTTGCCGCCGTGATTTTCGAGCCCGTGGTGGGCAATGCGGGCGTCTTGATTCCCACGCCCAACTTCCTGGCTGCCCTGCACCGGGTCCGCGAGCACGGCACGCTCCTGATCGCCGATGAGGTAATGACGGGCTTTCGCCTCTCGTTGCGGGGCGCGACGGGCCTGCTGGGCCTGACCCCAGACCTGATCTGCTGGGGCAAGATCATCGGGGGCGGGCTGCCGGTGGGCGCATACGGCGGGCGGGCGGACGTGATGAATTACGTCTCGCCGCAGGGGCCGGTGTACCAGGCGGGCACGCTGAGTGGCAACCCGCTGGCCATGGCTGCGGGCCTCGCCACGCTGCAGGTGCTGGAGAATGAGCCGGCCCTCTACGTGAAGCTGGAGAGCTACACCGCGCAGCTCGCCGGTGGCCTGAGCGCTGCGGCACGCGAGGCGGGGGTGCCCCTCTCGGTCAACCGCGTCGGCTCGATGCTCACTGCGTTTCATCAGGACGCGCCGGACGGCTCTATACGCACCTACACGGACGCGGCGCGCAGCGACACCGCCGCTTTCGCCCGCTGGTTCCAGCAGATGCTCGCTGGAGGCGTCTACTGGGCCCCCTCTCAGTTCGAGAGCATCTTCGTAAGTGCCGCGCATGGGGAGGCGGAACTCAGCCGCACGCTGGACGTGGCCCGCGCCGCCTACCTCCACCTGGGGAGAGGCGCGTGACCCTGTTGACCGCCCTGCCCGACGTGATCCGCGTGCTGAAGGACAACAAGGTGGTGGCCGTGGTGGGCTTTCACCGCGACCCCATGAAGGCCGCCCACTACGTGCCCGAGTACCTGTACCGCCGCGGCTACAGCGTCATTCCGGTCAACCCGGCCCTCGCCGCTCGTGGAGAGAGCTTTTTCGGGCACAAGGCCGTGTCCACCCTCGCGGAGATCGGCGTGCCGGTGGACGTGGTGGAGGTGTTTCGCCGCAGCGACAAGGTGCACGAGCATCTGTCCGACATCCTGAGCATGCAGCCTCTGCCCCGCGTGGTGTGGTTGCAGCAGGGCATCCGCGACGACGAGACGGCGGGGGCGCTCACAGCGCGCGGCATCGACGTGATTCAGGACCGCTGCATGCTGGCGGACCACCGCGCGCTGCTGTAGGAGAAGTGGCTTTCAGCGGTTAGCAGGAGGGCCGAGCCGCTCCGCGCACAGTCTCGCCGCCCGCCCTACAGCAGCGCCACCTCCACCTCCTGGCCCACCTCCACCTGCCCGCCCTCGGGCACAATCACCAGGGCGTTTGCCTCACTCAGCGAGCGCAACACGCCGCTGCCCTGCTGCCCGTAGTCGCGCACCTCGCCGCCCCGGACCACGCCCCGCCAGAAGGCCGTCTTGTCCGGCAGGCCCCGAAAGGGTGTGGCGGCCCGGAACTTCAGCGTCTCCAGCGGCTGACCGGTCAATACGGGACGCACAATGACGTGAAAGACCACCAAGCTGCTCACCGGATTGCCCGGCAACCCGACGACGGGGAGGCCATGCCAGCCCCCCACGAGCGCCGGGCCGCCGGGCCGCATCCGCACCTTCCAGAAGGCGACACGGCCCTGCTGAACGAGCAGGTCACGCATAAAGTCGTACCGGCCCATGCTCACTCCGCCGCTCGTGAGGAGCACGTCCGCCCCGCCTACCCCAGCGATGACCTCAGCCAACGCCTCGGGACGGTCCGGCGCGTGGCCCAGGGGCAGCACCTCGCAGCCGCAGTCCTCCAACATGGCCCCCAGGCCGGCACTGTTGCTGTCGTACACCTGTCCCGGGTGCAGCGGCCTGCCAGGCTCGATCACCTCGTCTCCGGTAGACAGCAGGGCCACCCGCACCCGGCGGAGGACGGGCACCTGCGGGTGGCCCAGGGCCGCTGCAAGGGCCAGTCGGGACGGCGTGAGGCGCACGCCAGAGCGCAGCACCACTTCTCCGGTCCGGAAATCGCCGCCCTCGTGCCGCACGTCCTCACGCCGGGCTGGGCGCTGGAGCAACACGTGGTCCGGCCCGTCCTCCGCCAGCTGTTCCACAGGGCAGATCGCGTCCGCGCCCGGCGGCATGGGCGCTCCGGTGTAGATGCGGACACACTCGCCGGACCCCACCCTCCCCGCGAAAGCCAGACCTGCGCGGCTCTCCCCCACCACACGCAGTCGCGCAGGTGCCCCGGGCGTGGCCTGATCCGTATCTTCCGCACGGGCCGCAACGCCGTCCAGGGCGCTCTCAGTGGCACTCGGGTGGCTGACGAGGGCTGGGAGGTCCACGGCCAGGACGCGGCCCCGCGCCTCCCGCAGCGGAACACGCTCGGCGCCGGGTACGGGCAGCAGGGCGGCAAGCAGCTCGCGGGCCTCCTGCACGCCGACGTGCATGGGGAAGGCCGGCGAGGGAAAGGAAGGGGCAGCCATGGGGGCAGGATAGGGACTGTTCGGCCCGAACGGGCCGGAGAGGGTAGACTGCGGCGTACATCCAGCCCTCTCATTTCCCCAGCCTCTACAGTGGAGTTACCATGAACATCACCCAGGACAAAGTCGTCGAAATGGATTACGTGCTCAAGGTCGAGGGCGAGGTCGTCGACCAGAGCGAACCCGGCGAGCCCCTGACCTACCTGCACGGGCACAACAACATCATCCCCGGCCTCGAGCGGGCCCTGGAAGGCAAGAAGGCCGGCGACAGCCTGCACGTGACGGTGCAGCCCGAAGACGGCTACGGCGAGCGCGACGAGGACAATGTCGAAGAGCTCGACCGCGAGGACTTTGACGACGCGCCCGAAGTTGGGGCCACCTACTACGCCCAAGCGGAAGACGGCAGCGTGCTGCCCTTCACCGTGCTGGAAGTAGACGGCGACAAGGTACAGGTGGATTTCAACGCGCCCCTCGCCGGAATGGTCTTGAACTTCGACGTGACGGTGCGCAACGTGCGCGACGCCACCGCCGAGGAGCTTGAACACGGCCACGCCCACACGCCGGGCATGCACGACCACGAGTAAGGCCCCACGGGGTACGGCCACTGCGAAAAACGTCTGTGGGCAAGCCCTCACGGGTTCCTCCTGTTGCCAGCAGGAGGAATTTTGCCATCTGGACCGTGTAGACTGCGCCTTACCGTCCTCTTTCCTGACGCACATTTAACCTTCCCCCATAGACGCACCGACCTGCAGGTGAAGTCACAGCGCCCTTTGTTGTAAGGTGTACGCTGTTGTCACGGCCAGGGGGTGCCTCTGGCAGGTTTTATGGGCGGATTGTGCCGTGAAGCCTTCTCGTGAATTGGTTCACAGGAGAGGTTTGTATGAAGACCCTAATTCTCGGTGCTGGCTACGCGGGCCTCGCGGCGGCCACCAAAATGAAGCCTGTTCCCGAACTGGAAGCGCTGCTCGTGGAACAGAATCCCTTTCACACCTTCGAGACCCGCCTGCACGAGGCGGCGGCGCACAACACCCGCGTGACGCTGCCCATCACGCCGCTGCTGCGCGGCACTGGCGTGCAGTTCGAGCAGGCGCAGGTGGACGGCGTGAATCTCGACGAGCGCGAGGTCACGATGAAAGACGGCCGCGTGCTGACCTACGACAAGCTCGTGGTGGCGCTGGGTTCGGTCACGAACTTCTACCGCATCCCCGGCCTCGCGGAAAACGCCGCCGAGCTCAAGCAGCTCAGCGACGCCGACGAAATCTTCAACTTCGTCAACCGCGTCTTCTCCAACGAGTACACCGGCAACCGCGACATCGTGGTGGGCGGCGCGGGCCTGACGGGCGTCGAACTCGTGACCGAACTCGCGCAGCGGGCCAGCCTGCTCAGCCGTGAGCGCGGTCTGCCCCCCTTCCAGATCTACCTCGTGGAAGCTGGACCCAAGATTCTGCCCGTGCTTGACGACGCCCTGCGCGCCAAGACTGAGCAAGTGCTGCGCGATTACGGCATTCACATCCTCACTGGTCACCGCCTGATGGGCGCAACGCCCGACAGCGTGACGGTGCAGACCGCGGATGGCGAGCAGAAGGTCATCTCGGCGGGCAAGATCATCTGGACGGGCGGCATCCAGGCGCGCGACATCGTGAAGGGCGAGCATCTGGAAAAGGGTCCCGGCGGACGCATCGCTGTGGACGAATTCCTGCGCGCCAAAAACTATCCCGACGTGTTCATCATCGGCGACATGGGTCTGGCGCTCAACCAGGAAGGCAAGCCCGTGCCCACCACCGCGCAGCACGCCGGGCAGCAGGGCCGCCTGACGGGCAAGAACCTCGTGCGCCTCGCCCAGGGCCAGGACCTCGAAGCCTATGAACCCACCACCCTGGGCGAGTTTGTGTCGCTCGGCGGCCTGATGGCCGTGGGCTGGATGAAGCTGCCCTGGAACCAGAAGCTCGCCATCACCGGCGGTCTCGCCCACGTGATGAAGCGCGCTTCCGAGTGGCGCTGGCGGGCCAGCATCGACTGAGGGAGCGCGGCCTCGCCCGGTCCATGGTTCGAGAGTCAAAGGGCCCAAGGAGAGCTGCTCTACGGAGCAGCTCTCCTTGGGCCCTTGCCTTTTGCCTCCACCGTCAAGACCCTTAGACCCTTAGACCCTTAGACCCTTAGACTGTCTCCTATGGTGCGCGGTGATCTGGCAGTGTTTCCCTTTATGCCCGTGATGCAGATGCTGCTGTCGAGTGGGCGGGCTGGGCGGCTGAGCGTGACCCATTCGCGGGGCGGCGAACTGTGGTTTGACCCGGGCGAGCTGGTTCACGCGCGGGCCGGCTCACTTACTGGCGACGCGGCGCTGCAGGTCATGAGCACGCTGGACGCGGGCCAGTTCACCTTCGCGCCCGATGTGCCGCCCAGTGAGCGCACGCTGGAGTTGCGGCGTGACGCGGCCCTGCGCCGGCTGATCGAAGAAAGCGGCGCGTGGGAGGGGCTGATGCGGATGTTTCCCGACTGGAACCGCCCGCTGCGCTTCACGAGCCGCTGGAGCGACGGTCAGCCCGTCACGCGTCCGCAGTACGTGGCCCTGAGCCTCCTGCCCGAGGGCCTGCCGTTGCGAACGATGCTCGACCGCCTGGACCAGCCACCCCGACAGGTGCTCGAAGTCATCCGGCCCTTCGTCGCAGCGGGCCTGGTGGAACTGGGTTGAGCCACCTTGACGTTGCGGCTGGGCCGCCCATACTGCTTCACCGCGTTCAGGAACACGCCGGGCCAGAGGCGCAGCATAGGCGGCCAGGCGTGCCGCGCCCTCTGGCGTCCCTACCAGGCTTTGAATGGGGGTAGAGAAACCCCCGCGATGTACAACACGGGTTTGCACTCCTCCACACCAATCAACCCAATGTCGTTGCGGCGGCCTGCTTCCCCCGCGTCGCGCTCCAGTCGCCAACGGTTTAGCAGGGCCGGCTCGCCGCGCTGTGTGGCCCAGGCGGTGCCGTTCGGCCGGTACCCCATGACCTCGAATACGCGGTTGGACGTTCCATTGTCGAAAAACGCCTCGCTGGCCGCTTCCTGAGCGCCGAGGCCCTGGAGCGCGAGGTGAAGGGCGGCGGCCCGCGTTTCCCGTCCCAGGCCCCATTGCCGGAGGCCCGGAGCCAACCAGGAAAAACTGCTGCCCGTCTTGCAGGTGTCGAAGTCCACACCAATCGGGTCCTGCACGCCGGCCGCCTGCCCGGCCAGCAGGACCACCAAGCACAACCGCCGGGAATCCGGGCGAACGTTGCCGCACCCAGGCCAGATGGCCTGCAACCACTTCCTTTCCCGCCAGGGGTTGTCTTCGTACAGCGACATGGGACCACCGAACGGATGACTTGGTGGCCCAACCACACCGTCACGAACGACGGGCAGCAGTTGGGCCAGCAGGTCATCCGTGGCTCCGTGAAGCGCCAATGTGGGCCTGACGACCCTCAGACCGGGGGGCGGATACAGAGACATGGACAGAGGAGAATCCAGATCACCCAGCCGTCCATGCGTCAAGTTGCTTCACTTCTCGGTCTGCGGTGCGAGCCTTCACCCCGGAGGAGGAGACCGGGACACCCTCTCCTCTATCGGCGCCGCCTCTTGCAACGGGTCGCCCAGGTTGTGCCCAGGCGCTGAAGGTGACCTTTCTGCATCAGCGGGGGACAGCCCCGAATGCCCCCGGTACCCTCCCCCCATGCGCCACCCAACGCATCCCCCTCACGGCCACTTCTCCGTATACTGTGCGGGCAGTGACCGGGAAGAGTACCCGGAGCGTGCCCCCACAGGAAGGCTCCTGCCACGACTGAGAGCAGGGCCGGGAAGGCCGCCGGAGAACGTCGCCCGCGAGCACGCCGGAAGAAAGCCCCTCACGGGGGTGAGTAGACCCGGACGGGTGCGCCCGCTACAGCGCAGCACGAGCGCCCTCCATGCAGGGGGGAACAGCGGTGGTATCGCGGGACCCTTCACGTCTCGTCCGCATCCGGCGCACGCCGGCGGACGGGACGTTTTTGTATTTCCCGCAGGCCCACAAGGAAAGGAGGCGAGATGGTGACGTTTCACACCACGCAGGAAGAGGCCCGGGCTGACGCCCACGAACGGCAACTGCGCGAAAAGGTGCTGTGCTTCGTTGTGCGCCGAGCGCAAGATCGTGTTGAGCTGTTGGTATTCGGGCATAGTCCGAATGAAGCCGCGGGAGTCCAGGTGGTGGCGGGCGGCGTCGAAGCGGGCGAAACGCCGGCGCAGGCGGCTGTGCGCGAACTTCAGGAGGAATCTGGGCTCACCCTGGAGCATCCGCAGTATCTCGCCTCCTACCTATGGAAGGCGCAGCTGCCCCACCGTTTTACCCGGCAGGTGTGTCACGCCTATACCTTCGCCGCTCCGAAGAATCTCTCCACCACCTGGGACACGCTGGCCGGGGGCCAGTACCTCTTCCGCTTTCGCTGGGCCGACCTCCACACATTCCGGGCTGGACTGGGAGATGGACGCGGCCCTGCCCGAACTGCTGCGGCACCTTCAGGCCGCCCCACAGGAGAATCCGCATGACTGACCTGCCCACGCCCGAAGCGTCCTCCGCCGAGAACGCCCTCGCCAAAGCCTTCGATCCGCAAACTGTGGAACCGTCCTGGGCCACGCGCTGGAAGAACGAGCCCTTCCGTGCGGACGCCAGCAGTGGCAAACCCCCCTTCACCATCGTGATCCCGCCCCCCAACGTGACGGGCAATCTGCACCTGGGACACGCGCTGGACAACACCCTTATTGACACCCTGATCCGCTTCAAGCGCATGCAGGGCTTTGAGGCGCTGTACCTGCCGGGCATGGACCACGCGGGCATCAGCACGCAGGTGGTGGTGGAGCGGCAGCTCAAGGATGAGGGCCTCTCCCGCTTCGACCTGGGACGCGAGGGCTTTCTGGAACGCGTGTGGAACTGGAAAGCCCAGTCGGGCGGCATGATCCTCGACCAGCTCACCCGCCTGGGCGTCAGCGTGGACTGGACCCGCGAGCGCTTCACGATGGACGAGGGGCTGTCCAGAGCCGTGCGCGCCCAGTTCGTGCGCCTGTACCACGAGGGGCTGGCCTACCGGGGCGAGCGCATCGTGAACTGGGACCCAGCCTCGCAGACCACCCTGTCGGAACTGGAGATTGACCGCGAGGTGCGCAAGGGCAAGATGACCACCCTGAGCTACAAGCTCGAAGACGCCACCTTGAGCGCGAGCAACGGCGAGGTGGGCGAGATCCGCATCGCCACCGTGCGCCCGGAAACGGTCTTTGCGGATCAGGCCATCGCCGTGCACCCCGAGGACGAGCGTTTCCGGCATCTGGTGGGGCAAAAGGCAAGGATTCCCCTCACGGACCGCTTCATCCCCATCATTGCGGACGAGGCCGTGGAGCGCGAGTTCGGCGTCGGCGCGCTGAAGATCACCCCAGCCCACGATCCCACCGACTTCGAGGTGGGAGAACGGCACGGGCTGGCGCGGCCCAGCGTGATTGACCTGCACGGCAATCTGTCGGGGGACCTCGTGCCCGAGCAGTTCCGGGGGATGGAACGCTTCGCCGCCCGCAAGGCGGTGGTGGCGGCCCTGACCGAATCCGGCGATCTGGTGGAGGAAAAAGACCACGACACGGCCATCGGCCTCAGTGAACGCACCAAGGTGCCGGTGGAGCCCATCGTGAGCACCCAGTGGTTCGTGACCATGAAGCCGATGGCCGAGCGGGTGCTGGCGGGACTGGACGCGGGCGAAATCCGGCTCACGCCCGAGCGCTACCTGAAGGTCAACCGCGACTGGCTGGAGAACATCCGCGACTGGAACATCTCCCGACAGTTGTGGTGGGGCCACCAGATTCCGGCGTGGTACGACGACGACGGCAACGTGTACGTGCCGGACCCAGAGAACCCGGAGCTGGACTGCGATCAGGACCCGCGTTACTCGCACCTCAACCTGCGGCGCGACCCCGATGTGTTTGACACCTGGTTTTCCAGCAACCTCTGGCCCTTTTCCACGCTGGGCTGGCCCGACACCGACCATGAGGATTACCGCAAGTTCTACCCCACGCAGGTGCTCGTCACCGGCTACGACATCCTGTTTTTCTGGGTGGCCCGGATGGAGATGTCGGGCTACCACTTCACGACTCAGGCTCCCTTTTCCACGGTGATGCTGCACGGCCTGTATCTGGACGCCAAGGGCCAGAAGATGTCCAAGAGCAAGGGCAACGGCATCGATCCCCTGGAGCTTTTCGAACAGTATGGGGTGGACGCTTGCCGCTTCGCCTTTACCAGCCTGAGCACCGGCGGGCAAGACATCCGGCACGATCCGAGACGCTTCGAGCAGGGGCGCAACTTTGCCAACAAGCTGTGGAACGCGGCGCGCTTTGCTCTGCTGCGCCTGTCGGAGGCCGCGCCCACTTTGACGGGCGACGACGACCTGACCCGCTATGTGCGCGGCGCGGTGCAGGAGGCAGGGGGCCAGCCTATGCGCAGCCGTGATGCCCTGACCGCCCTGCGTGCCCGCGAGGACCTCACGCTGGCAGACCGCTGGATCATCAGCCGCCTGAATGCGGTGACGGCGGAAGCCACGACACAGCTGGAGGCCTTTGACATCGGCGCGGCCGTCCGCACCCTGTACGCCTTTACCTGGGACGAGTTCTGCGACTGGTACATCGAAGCGGCCAAACCCGCGCTCGCCGCCGGGCAACTGGGCACGCTCGCCACGCTCAAGGCCACGCTGGAGCACATCCTCAAGCTGCTGCATCCCTTCATGCCCTTTCTCACCTCCGAGCTCTACGCCACGCTGGGGCATCGCCGCCAGCTCGCGCTGCACGCGTGGCCCGAGGTGGACGCGGCGCTGCACGATGCCGACGCCACCCGCGCCTTTGATGCCCTGCGCGCCGCTGTGAGCGCTGCCCGCAGCCTCAAGAACGAACTGGGGCTCGCGCCGCAGGACCGCTTGAACGTGGCCGTGGAGGGCGAGATGAGCGGCGTGGTGAATGAAAACGCCCGTGTGGTGGAGGGCATTGCCCGGGTGACGCTCGTGCATGCCCTGGAAGGCCGGACGCTCAGCGCGGTGGAGGCGGGCGTGACCGTGCGCGCGCCGCTGGAAGGCACGGTGGACCTCGCCGACTGGTTGGGCAAGCAGAAAAAGAGGCTGGCCGAGTTCGACAAGCAGATCAAGCAGGCGCAGGGCAAGCTCGGCAACGAGGGCTTTGTGGCCCGCGCACCCACCGAGGTGATTGAGGAAGAGCGCCGCCGGGTGGCCGACTTCTCCGCCCAGCGCGCGCGGCTGGCTGGGGTGCTGGCGCAGTTTGGGTAAGGTCCGCTTCGGGGCATCAGCACAACAGGCCCGCCCCGGGTAGGGAAGCGGGCCTGTTTCCTGTGCCGGCGCTACTGCATCTGGCAGGTGCGGAGGGTCAGGACGGGGGGCTGATCGGGCAGGAAGACGCGGCTGAAGCTCATGAAGGCGGTCTTGCCGGGGCCGGTGATCTGGAAGAACTTCGGGGGCGAGTCGGCCCCGAGGGGCTGGACTTTCATCCTGGTCCGGATCTGCGCCAGCACCGTATTTTCCAGCAGTGGCAGCTCAGCGGCCTTGGTCATGCTGAAAGACACAATCTCGGCAGTCTTGACGTTACAGCGGCCCTTCTGCCCCTGCGCGCTCCACTGCCGGTCGAGTTCGGTGGCCGCCTTCTTGAAGTACCCGGCGTCACGCAGGTAGGGCGTGTCCTTGTAGGAGCCGAAATTCAGGCTCTTGACCCCCGGCACCGACGCCCAGTCCACACCCAGGCTGGGAGAGACCCGCGCGGGCGTCGGTGCCGCGCGGGCCGACACACTCAGGAGGGCCAGGCAGGCCAGCACGCTGCTTTTCATTCCCCGAATAAAACACGGCGGACCTGACGGGGGGCTTACCTCTGGCAGGCGCGTCACTTGATATTTTTCCTGATCTCCATCAGCGCATTGGTCAGAATGGAGGCGTAGTTGGGGGTGGGGGTCTGGGTACTCTGGGTCACGGCGGTGGTCCAGGGACCCCACACCGCGCCCATCTCAGGCACGTTGGGCATGGGCGTGCCCACCGAGATCGCCTTGCTGAAGCCGGTGACCACGGGATCGGCCTTGAGCTGCTCACGCGCCTTGAGGCTGACCGGAATGCGTCCGCCCGCACGGTTGAAGGAGACCTGGGCTGTGCTCGTCACGAGCGCCTGGGCCAGGCGGCCGGCGGCGGCCTTGTCCTTGCTGTAGGCGTTCATGACGATGCCCTGCACACCCACCAGCGGGGACCAGCGGCCCGGCGCTCCGGAAGGCGTCGGCAGGGTCGTGATGCCGTAGTCGATGCCCGCCTTTTTGATGTCGCCCATGTCCCAGGGACCCGTCACCAGCATCGCCAGGCGGCCGTCCACAAAGGCGCTCTTGGCCGCGTCGGCGGTCATGCCCTCGGGCACCAGCTTGTCCTTGTAGCGCAGATCGTTGAGCAGCGAGACCGCGCGCACCGCGCCAGCGTTGGAGAGGCCCACGTTCTTGACGTCCAGGGTGCCGCCGTTGTTCTTGAAGATGTAGCCCCCGTAGGCGCTGAACACGCCGTAGTTGATGTAGGCGTTGCTGAGGTCCGTCAGAAAGCCGAAGCGTCCGTTGCCGGTGTTCTGCCGGGCCGCACTGAGGAACTCGTTCCAGGTCGTCGGCGCTTTGGGCACCAGCTTCTTGTTGTAGATCAGTGCCACCGACTCGGCGAACATGGGCAGGGCCAGCAGCTTGCCCTTCAGGGTCATGGCCTGCGTCACCGAGCGGTCCAGGTCCGAGGCGCGCCAGACGTAGCGGTCCATCGGCGCGACGACCCCGGCGGCCGAGAGCTGGCCGAGGCGGTCTTGCGGCAGGGACACGATCAGATCCGGGCCCTGGCCCTTGGCGGCGTTCTGAATCATGCGGTCGGCCATCTGGTCGAGCGGCACACCGACGATGGTGACCTTGTTGCCGGTGGCCTGGGCAAAGGCGTCGGACTGCGCCCGCAGCCACGCCACCTCGTCGGCATTGGTAAAGTGGCTCCAGACGGTCAGGGAAGCGGCGCCGGCGCTGCCCGCCAGGGCCAGGGACATCAGGACAATCAATTTCTTCATGGCACGCTCCTTGAAGCGGGGGGTTGAGTTGGGGAGGGCGCGCGCGCGCCCTCCGGGCCCATCGTCGCGGAGGCACCGCTCCGGCTGGGGGAATCCGTCCGGGTGGAGGCGACGTTCCCCAGGAGGCACATAGGGACGGCCAGGTGGGGAGGCACGCGAAGTTGTCGATCGGCCCGCACCGGTATAGGGCAGCGCCTGTCACGGGGATCTGACACTTCTCGCCGCTGGTGGGGTGGAATATGCTCGGGCGTGGCGCCTCCCCTCCTTCTCCTCGTCGGCCTGCCGGGCTCGGGCAAAACCACGCTTGCGCGGCGGTGGGAAGCCGAACACCACGCGCGGTGCCTGACGCCCGACGGGTGGATGGAGCCGCTGTTCGGGGCGGACGAATCCAGGAGCAGACGCTGGGCGCTGGAAGGCGGGCTGCTGCGGAGCGTGGCGGCCCGGGTACTGACCCTGGGCGTGGGCGTGGTGCTGGATTGCGGCCTGTGGACCCGGCAGGAGCGCGGGCCATCCCGGGCACGCGGCGAGGCGCTGGGCGCGGGGGCGCAACTGCACTTCCTCGGCGTGCTGCCGGAAGAATTGTGGCGGCTGGAGGCCCGCAACCGTGGCTTACCGCCCGCCACCTTTCCCATTACCCGGGCTGAGCTCAGGGAGTGGCTGCGCTGGTTCCAGCGGCCAGAGGCAGATGAACAGGAGCCCCGCGCGTGACGCCACCCACCCTGCAGGACCTGGCGGGTTGGCTGGGGGCGCACCTCGGCGAGCCTACGCCCCTGCTGCGCAGCGGTCCCTCCCCCGTTCAGCGGTTGGCCCTGGCCCTCGAACCGGCCGATCTACCGCCCGGGCCCACGGCCGATGCCCTCTTTCTTCACCGTGCCCGAAGGCTGGGAGAGCGCTGGCCGGGTATAGGTGTGCTGGCCGTCCACGACGGCTTTGACATGCACCTCACCACCGGACCCAACTGGAGGCTGGCGCGTAAGCTGGGCTGGCGGAAAGTGGAGGAGGTGACGTGGGGGGGCCGCACCGTGGGCCTCATCGCCACCCCGCCGGAGGCGACGGAACAGGCGTTTCACGCCGCACTTCTTGCTGAACTGGGTGGCAATGACTCGTCCTGGCCGCCTGCTGACACCGCTTTCCTCCGGGTTGCGCTGATCAACGCGATGAATCCGTCCCTGCTAACCCACGTGGCGGGATTGGGTGGCACCATATACCTCACGGGTCAGCTGAGGCCCTCGGCGGTGGCGGCAGCGCGGGAGCTGGGCCTGGGTGTGGTGGCGCTGGGGCACCGACGAACCGAACTGTGGGGACTGCGGCAGCTGGCGCGGGAGTTGCGGGTGGCATTTCCAGAGCTGGAGACGGCGGTGTATGCGGGCTGAGTCAGGTGAGCGGCCGCTCGCAGAGGCCGGGCAGCAGGCGGTAGATGTTCACGCCGCAGGCCCGGCCAACCTCCGCTTTGAGGGACAGCGGGTGCATTTGTCAACGTGCGGACTTCTTTTTGACTGGGCCCAGCGAGCACACCTGAATGGGCATTGCGGAGAATGGAGCCGTGAGGGGGGCCCTTCCGCTTGCGGCGCAATTCGGACAAATGCTCTAGCCGCGCCATTTCTCAGGTGTTCGGACATTGACGCCGTAGCGTAAGCCCACGTCCACCATCGGTGCCTCCAGGATGCAAAAGCCGTCAGCCAGCGCGCCGCACAATTGCAGCGGGCGGTCTTCCTCGGTCATCCGGGGAACAGGGGCGGACAGCAACTCACCCGGCCGGGTCCACTCGGCAACCGTGCCGTCCCACCCTTAAGGATTCCGGTTCATCCGTAATGAAAGGGCCGACTCACCCGAGCGCACGCGCAACGCTGCGCAGCAGAGCGAGCAGGAAAAACGGTGACACAGAGGCGCAAAATCACCGAAGCGGCGCGGACGGAACGGATGATCCGGAAACCGTATCACCCTGCAACGTGCCCAAGTCCGGAATGACAAGGGAAAGCGTGAGGGCAACCCGCGTGGCGGAACCGGGAACCCAGCCGCCGGGGTTGAGGGCCCCAGCCTCTCGCAGCAAACGCTCGGCCGTGTCCAAGTCGGGCAGCGTTATGGGCGGCTGAACTCTGCCGCCTGCCGCAGCGCGTCCGCCGCCGTCTCCACCTCGGCGGGCGTGGTGGGGCGGCCAAAACTGAAGCGCAGCGAGGCGCGGGCGTCCTGCTCGCCCAGGCCGATGGCGGTCAGCACATGGCTCGCCTGCATCGTTCCGGCGGCGCAGGCGCTTCCGGCACTCGCGGAGATCCCCAGCAGATCCAGATTCATCAGCAGGGCCTCACCGTCCGCGCCCGGCACGGTGACCGAGGCGATCTTGGGGCTGCCATCACCAGGATGGTTCACCCGCAGGCCGGAGATGGAGGCCGCCCGGTCCATAAAGCGGGCCCGCAACGCGGTGAGGTGAGCGAACGTTTCCTCGCGCCGCGCCGCCGCGTGGGTCAGGGCCACCCCCGCCGCGTACACCCCCGCGGTGTTCTGCGTGCCGGGCCGCAGGCCACCCTCCTGCCCGCCGCCCAGGGTCACGGGAGGCAACTCGCTGCCGCGCCGCACATACACGAAGCCCACTCCACGCGGCCCGCCCCACTTGTGGGCAGCGAAGGTGGCAAAAGAAACGCCCCAGCCGGTCAGGTCCAGCGGCAACACTCCGGGAGCCTGCACCGCGTCAGTGTGGTAAGGCACGCCATAAGCTGCGGCCACCGCGGCCAGGGCCGCAGTGGCCTGCACCGTGCCCAATTCGTTGTTGGCGTGGTGGATGGACACCAGGGCGGTGTTCCCACGCAGCACCTCGGCCAGTTGCTCGGGAACGTAACGCCCCTCCCGGTCCGGCGGCAGGAAGGTCACGTCCCAGCCCTGGGCGCTTAGCCAGCGCGCGGGGGCGAGCACGGCGGAGTGCTCGGTCTGGGTGGTCACGAGGTGGCCGGGGCGTCCGTGCTGTTCTTCCCAGAGCCGCGCGGCGCCCAGCAGCACGTGGTTGTCGCCCTCAGTGCCGCCGCCGTTGGCAATCAGGGTGCGGGGATCTACGCCCAGGGCATCGGCCACGCGGGCGCGGCCCTCCTCCAGCCGTTCGCGGGCGGCCTGCCCGGCGACGTGAACGCTGGCCGGGTTGCCCGGCAGGGCGGCGGCCTCGGCGTAGGCGGCCAGGGCCTCGGGCGTCATGGGGTGGGTGGCGGCGTAATCGAGATAGATCATGTCGGAGTAAGGGTGAGGATCTGCGGGAACGTCTCCTGAGCGACCGCCTTACGGTGTCGGCGTGACCGTCGCGTAGTCCTCGCCGTCGTGGCGAATGATGAACACGGTCTCACCGCGCGCCGTCACGTCGCCCTCAGCAATGTTGCCCGCGAGTTCGGCGCTTGCCGTCGCGCCGCGCACCTCGCGCTCGCCGTCGGCGTCCCGCATGAAGATCGAATAGGTGCCTTCCGGCAGGTCGGCGGGAAACTGGTAGCGCAGGCGCACGCTGCGGGGCGCCGCGTCGGCTGGCGTCGACTCGGCGCCCGGGGTGGACGCGTCGCCAGACGCGTCCGGGGACGCCGAGGTGCCGGGATCGGTTCCCGGGTCTGTGGGCCCCTCGGGCTGCTGGGGAATGTCCTGCGAGGTGTCCGGTATGGCGCTCGTGTTGGGCGCGGCGTCCGGTTCGGTGCCGGTCTGGGCCGCGTCCGGCGTGCCGGCGCTCCCGTTGGGGGCGCTCTCCTCAGCGCCGTTCTCCCCGGGGGTCTGCCCGCCGACCGGCGCCTGCACCACGGGCGCGGGGGGTGGGGGCAGGGGCAGACTGCCGGTGGGCTGCGTGGGGGGGCTGTAGCGGGCCACCGCCACCGTCAGCGTGACGGGGCTGCCCACCGGCACGCGGGCGTAGGGGGCAGGCTTCTGATCCAAGACCGTGTTCTCGGGGGCGTCGCTGGGTTGCTGGATGATGCGGGTGACCTTGAGCCCCGCCACCCGGGCGTGCTCCCGCGCCGCCTCGAACGCCAGGCCTGAGAGGTTGGTCAGCCACGTCTCCTTGCCCCGCACCCCGCTCGACACCAGGATCTGAACCGGCTGACCGCGCTGGGTGGTTGCGCCGGGTTCGGGGATCTGCGCGATGATGCGGCCCCGGGGCGTCTTGGAGAGGGTGCCGTCCACAGTCAGGACCGTCTTGCCCAGGGTCAGGGAAGCGTCGCGCAGAGCGGCCCGCGCCTGATCCACCGTCAGTTCTTCCAGCCGGGGCACGGTCAGTGAGGGCGGATTGCTGAAGGTCAAGGTCACCAGACGCCCCGCCGGCAGGTTGGTCCCCGCCGACGGCTCCTGGCGCACCACTGTGCCGATGGCCGCTCCCCCCGCATTGTCCGGCACGTACTCCACCCGGAAGCCCTGGGCCACCAGACGCCCCGCCGCTGCCTGCGCGGGCTGGCCGACCACGCCGACCACCTCCTGTACAGGGGGATTGAGGTAAATCTTGGCCGCCTGCGCGCCCAGGTACCCCGCTCCACCCAGAAACAGCAGCCCCGGCACGAAGGTCAGCCACACGCCCGGTTGCCGCTTACGCCGCACGCGCTTGCCCAGAAAGGGCGCGAGGGCCGCCGCGTTCAGGCGCGCGACCTCCTCGGGGGTGCGGCCCTCCGGCGCAGGGCGCAGGTAGGCCACGCGGACTTCCCGGCCTTCCACCAGCACGTCGGCGTCTGGAAGGGCGGAGCCGTGTTCCGCGAGGCGCGCGGCAAGGTCCTGCAAGGCCTCCACCACCTCCTCGTGGGGCTTGGGCTGGGCCGCGACCTCTTCCAGCGGTGTGCCGGTCACTGGCTGCCACACCGCGTAGTAGGCCCCGGGCCGCGCCACCACATCGGTCAGTCCGGCGGGCGAGGCCGCGCGCAGCGTGGCGCGGTAGGCGTGAAAGCCCTGCCGCGCCGCCGGAGAAGTCACGTCGAACCACGCGACGCGGCGCGTGACGCCCTCGCCCGCGAGCACCTCGCTGAGGGTCACGTGGCCCTCGCGCGAAAGTTCCCGCACGATCTGGTACTTCCCATCGATAAGCGTCGCCTGCGCCGTCATCCGTGGGCCAGCATAGCGCGGTCAGGTGAGGAGGGAAGCGGGGAGAGGGCAGGCCTCTGCCCTACCCCGCGCCCAGCAGCGCCCGCACCGCCCAGTACGCCCCGAAGCCCCCCACGATGCCCAGGCCAAGATTTCGGGTGCGCCACATCAACCCGCCCCCGGCAGCGCACCCCACCAGACGCAGCGGCCACTCCGGGCTGCCCAGCACGTCCGGAACGATAAGGGCGGCGAACACCGAGACTGGCACGAAGCGCAGGAAGGCCAACCAGAAGGGCGGCAGCCGCAACCTGCCCAGGCTGAGGCCCAGCAACCGCACCGGGTACGTGACGAGCCACATCAAGGCGATGACGAGCAAAACGCTCACGCCTCGCCGCCTTCCGGCCACCGCGTGACCAGCACCGCACCCAGCAGCGCGCCGCCCACTCCCGCCAGCAGCACGACGAGGCCGCCGGGCAGCACACGCGACAAGCCCCATGCGCCCAAACCGGAAAGCAGCGCGACGAGCGCAGGCCGGCCCTCCTTCAGCAGCGGCGTCAGCAGGCCCAGGAACGCCAGGGGGAAGATCACCCCAACGCCCAGCGCTGCCGGGTCGGGCAGCACGGCCCCGGCGAGAGCGCCCACGAACGTCGAGGCGTTCCACACCGCGTACAGGCTGAGTTCGGCCCCCAGCAGGAAGGCAAAACTTACGCCGCCCGGTTCGCGCGGGCCCTGCACCACAGTGACCCCGTAGGCCTCGTCCGTCAAAAACAGAGCCCCCAGCAGGCGCTCGGGCACCGTCAGCGGCAGGTCCCGCGACAGGCTGAGGCCGTACAGCATGTGCCGGGCGTTCAGGAGGAAGGTGGTGCCCACGATCCCCCAGCCGGATGCCCCCGCGCCAAACAGCCCCACCGCCGCGAACTGCGAGGCTCCGGCGAACACGGTGAGGCTCATCAGTTGCGTCTCCAACAGCGAGAGGTGCGCGGCGCGGGCCGTGACTGCGTAAGCCGCGGCGAAGGGCACCAGACCCAACCACAGCGGCATCAGCGCGCGAAACCCACGCCAGAACGCGGGCCAGAAGGGAGCAGGGACGGCAGGCATGCACCGAGGCTACGGGCTGAACGTGGGGAATGTCGCGAACGGTCTTGCTCTCCTTATATGGCGTCTGGAGCAGCCCGCTGCATCCGGTCAGACCCGCCCCCCGGTAGGCCCCCAGCGGCGCTCCCACCCCGCTTGAACACCCGCGTCAGATGCGCCTGATCAGCAAAGCCCGCGAGCAACGCAGCCTCGGCAGGAGGGATCCCAATCTTGAACAGTTCGCGCGCCCGCCGGACCCGCGCACCCATCTGGAAGGTGGAGCAGGGGGAGGACAGACTGAGCCGTGCCGCGCAAGAAGACCGCGCGTGACCCCGAAGTGCTCGCTCCTCGGCAGGTCAGCCTCATGGACGCGCTTGGCAGCATGGCGCAGGACGTGGCGTTGGATGTACCCGGCGCCATGCTTGCCGCCACAGAATTCGAAACATCCCTGCTCAATCTGACGCGCACGATCGCCAAAGGCGCGATTCGCGTGGGCGAACCTGAGGCCCAAGCCGAACGAGTGGCGGCCGCTGAGCGGCAGGTCCGCTTCATCGGCACACGCTTGCGCGAGCTCCATCAGGTCACGCAGAGCTGACGCTGGCCGTGCGCCACACGACCGGCGCGCACGCCAATTCGGTAAGCGCCGTGAGGGTCCGCGCGCACCGCTCGCGGCGCACCGTCAGCCTGCGGATAGGACATCAACCGCGACGGGGTGCGTTCCCCCCGCCACCTCCAGCGTCCCAGGCGCGGGGTGCCCGCCATGCTCGACCTGCGGTCCGCGGCGTGATGCCGCACGCAGGGCCAGGCGACACCGTGTCCGCGCGGTACTCCTTCTCCGCGTGCAGCTTTTCAGCACGGCGCCGAGGTCGGCCGGAACAGCTGTTTCGCACCGCGGGAACAGCACCGAGGGGCGCCCCAAACTGCTGGCTGTCGTGCTCCCTGGGAATTGGGGGCTGCGCGTATCCAGCCGAGGTGGCCCTGCTGTGCGGCGTGGTTGAGCATGACGTGGTGCAGTTGACGCCACCCATGTTCGCGCCGCTCTGGGAACCGCCGCCTACAGGTGCCTCCACTCCCAAGCCCTAAGGCAAGGGGGAGAGCACGCCATGGCCGACCCCACACAGCCCGGGGAAGCGCTCTGCCGTGCAGCCAGGCAATTGCACCTCACACCTCCAGTCACTTTTTGCCTTCTCTCTCCCCCCGGGGCAATGCCCACACCATCACCCGGCAGCGACTTCACTGCATAGTGAGTTCGGCTGACGTTGTAATGACGGGCGGACGTTACAATGAAAAAACGTCAGGAGCAGTCCACCCAACCGGGGCAGGTGCTCTTGCGCGGGCCGAACACCGGCCCGGAACTCTTTAAAAGTGACGGGTGAAACGAAGAATGCGCAGAGATGCGTGTCGAAACATAGCCGCCTATGAACTGCTGATGTCCACCTTTTCCGTCCTCCACTGGACGTAGGCCGGGCACGCGACGAAAAACCCGGATGTGACGTGCCCGGCCAGTGCCGGTACGGCGGGTTTTGGTGGGATGGGCAACGCGGCAGAGGCGCGGATAGAGCGGCCTCTGGCACAGATTCAACCCATGCGGTACGTCGGCCAACTCCACTGCGTGGTGCTGGCCCTCCCTTACCTCTTGTGAAGGAAGGTGTTTTTTCATGCGCGCCTGGATCGCGCTCTTTTCGGCCATCGCCTGTGAGGTCACGGGCACGATGGCCCTCAAACTGTTTGGCGTTTCTACGCCGTGGCTGGCTGCTGCCGTCACGGGCAGCGCCGTCGTTCTCTCGTACCTGCTGCTCTCGCTGGCGTTTCGGGGCATTCCGGTGGCTGTGGCCTTCGCCGTATGGGAAGCCGTGGGCCTGGCCCTGATTACCCTGCTGGGCGTAGGGCTGCTGGGCGATCACCTCAGCCTCACGCAACTGCTCGCCCTGGGCGGACTGCTGCTGGGCGCACGGCTGCTGCACGGCGGTACCCAGGAGGGGGGACGGGCATGACCCCGGCCCTCGCCCTGCTGTGCCTGGCGGGGGCAGCGGGCCTGGACATCCTCGCCAACTTGCTGCTCAAGCGCTCGGACGGCTTTCGCCACCCCCTGCCCGGCGTGCTGGCCCTGCTGCTCGTGCTGGCCGCCTTCGGCCTGTTGGGGCTGAGCCTGCGGGCCGTGCCCCTGAGCGTGGCCTACGCCGTCTGGGGCGGTCTGGGCATCGTCGGAGCCGCGCTGCTGAGCCGCCGTCTGGAAGGCGTGCAGTTCACGCCGCGCGCGTGGGCCGGACTGGCGCTCATTCTGGGAAGCGTGACGGTGCTGCACCTGGGGCATTGAGGAAGCAACCGGCCGCCAGCGAAACCCGACTGCGGCAAGCGGACGGCTTCCCTAAATCACCCGCCGCCCCTCCAGCCGTTCACCCCGGCTCAGGCGGCGTTCCAGCGTCCGCACCAATCGGGTCAGGGTGAAGGTGAGCAGGAAGTAAACGAGCGCCAGCACGGCGTAGACCTCAAACTGGCGGTAGGTGACGCCCGTGATGTACTTGCCCTGGGCGAAGAGTTCTTGCAGGGTCACGGCGCTCGCCAGACTGCTGCCCAGAATCAGGCTGACAAACTCGTTGCCGAGCGCTGGCAGCGCCACCCGCCACGCCTGCGGCAGGATCACGAAGCGCAGGGCCCCCAGCCTGTTCAGGCCAAGACTCCGCGCCGCCTCGATCTGACCCGCCGGGACGCTGTTCAGGCCCCCCCGCACAATCTCGCTCGTGTATGCCGCCGAATACAGCCCCAGCGCCAGCACCGCCGCCGGAAAGCCGTCGAGCGTGAGTCCCAGCGCGGGGAGGCCGTAATACACCACGCTGAGCAGCACGATCAGGGGAATGCCGCGCACCACCTCCACATAGGCGTTGCCAAGCGCGCCGAGCAGCGGCACCCGGAACACGCGCACCACGCCCAACCCCGTCCCGACCGCCACCGAAACGCCCAGGGCACACAGGCTCAGCGCCAGCGTGAGCCGCAGCCCTGCGAGCAGCAGGGCCGGGTATTCGCCCGCGAGGATGGTGCGAAATCCGGTGAGGAGATCAGCCACGTTCAGCCGGAACTTACTTCTGCACGATCCACGTGTTCAGCAGTTTCTGGTATTCGCCGCTCGCCTTCAGCCGGGCGAGCGTGCGGTTGGCAGCGGCGGCAAGGTCACTGCCCTTCGCAAAGACCATGCCGTAATCCTCAGCAGCGAGGGGCTGCCCCGCCTGCGCAAACTGCCCTGGCAGCCGCTTGCCCAGGTCCGCCACGGTGGGCGCGTCCCCGATCAACGCGGTGATGCGGCCCGCGCGCACGTCGGCCAGTCCCGCGGCAAAGTCGTCGTAGACCTTCAGCACCGCGCCCTTGGGCTTCAGCATGCCGTTGGCGGTGTACTGCCCGGTGGTGTTGGCCTGCACGCCGAGGGTCTTGCCCTTCACGTCACTGGGCCACGTGAACTTGCCGGGGTTGCCGCCCCGCACGATAAACACCTGCGCGCTCCGGTAATACGGCCCGCTGAAGGCCACCACCTTCGCCCGTTCGGGCGTGATCGTGATGCCGCTCATCGCCATGTCGACCCGGCCGGAGGTTACGGATTGGGGCATCAGGGCGCCAAAACCCACAGGGCGAATCTCCAGCTTGACCCCCAGATCCTTCGCCACCGCACGGGCAATGTCGATGTCAAAACCCTGAATCTGCCCGTCTGGCCCCTTGAACTCGAAGGGTGCAAACGTCGGATCGGTGCCCAGCACGAGTACGCCTTTGGCCTTCACCTGCGCCACCGTCGCGGCGTGGGAAACCGAGGCGAGCAGCAGGGCAGGCAGCACGAGCGAAAGGCGCTTCATGGCTCCAGCATAGGCCGCGCGCCGCGCCGGCGTTACCCTGTCCTATGGACTGGCCCGCTCCGCAAGACTTCGTATACGGTGAGCCGTTGCCCCCACCGGAACAGTGGGACAGGCCTGGTCTGGTGATGTTTTTCAACCTCGAATGTCCGGGGTGCGTGTCACGCGGCATTCCCTTCCTGAAGCGGCTGCACGCCGAATTCACGGAGCGGACGCACCTGCTGACCATCCACACCAGCCGGGGCCACCGCCTGCTGCCGCGTAATGACGTGGAGCCGACGCTTCTGAAGTTTGCCCGCGACTTCGCCCGTCTCCCCTTTCCCGTCGCGCTGGACCTGAGCGGTGATCTGGCCCTCGCCTGGGAAACGGAGGGCACGCCCCACTGGCTGGCCTTTGCACCAGGCGGCGAGCTGCTGCGGAGCGTGTACGGGAGCCAGGACAACGCCCAGACCCGCCTCCAGTACCTGCTGGAAGAGCAGGTGGACGGCGGCCCGGAGCAGGGGGCAAGTTGGAAGCGTCGGAGGTGGCCTGATTGAGAAGGGAAATGCCCCACTTGAGGTTATTGAGGAGCACGCCCGTGACGCGGACGAGGAGCGCGTTGATGCGGCCACCGCTCAGAAAGGAACCGGGTTGGGCAGGAGCAGCGACGAAGCGGAATTTGCGGTGGTTGTTGAAGAGCATGACCGTCGCGTCTGCCCCCACCGCTGCGATATTGGCCGCATAGTTCTCCCCCTGGCGCGCCGAGCCTCCCGGCTTCACCTGCCGGGAGGCGGGATGGTGCGGGTACCGTCAATCACTCACGCTGTAGGAACTGTTCGCCCCGGGCCAGCCGCTGAACTTCAGGGCCGCTCCCATTGGAAAAGCCATTGCCGGCGGTGCTGGCCGTGCCGTTGACGAACTGGGGGCAAAGGTTCCCGAGTTGCAAGACAGGCTTGCCAGACCCCTGCAAAACAGCGCCGCTTTCTTCCCTGACGGAAAAGGAGAACACCTGGGCAGCGCAGACATACCCCTCCCCAAACCGGGTAAACAGGGGGCCAATCTTCCACCCGGTGGAGCCGCTTTCGGGGTGATACGGTTTCCGGATCATCCGTTCCGTCCCCTCTGCTGCGCAGCTTTGCAAGTCCGCTCGGCCGCGGTGATTCCACGCCTCTCCGTCACCGTCTTTCCTGCCCGCGCCGCTCGGGTTGGCCCGTTGGTTCACCACGGATGAACCGGGATCCTTCACCTGAAGTACCGCGACGTTCTCCGGCAACTTCCGTACCCTCCCGCCCTGGGAAGACATCGCTGCGCAAAGGGCACCCAGCGGGAGCAAATCTTCCCGGTAAGCGGCTTTGTCACTGAAGGTAGCGCGGGCAACACCGTCTTTCTCGCGGACAACCGTGAGGTTGATGCCTACCGGCTTCGTTCCCTGAACACAGGGGGGGGTTGATTGGGCCTTGCGTCAGGACCGGCTGCGTCACGCTCCCACTGCCTGCACCGCCCGCACTCGCCGCCACAGCGGCAGCTGCCGCCGCCCGAATCACTTTGGGCATCAGCTACACGGGGAGCATTCCGCCGCTCACGCAGGTCGGCGGGCCAAGTTCGCGCAGCGCCTGAGAGGGCCGTTTCAGAGGGCGTGCCGCTTAAAGACGGGTGATTGGCCCGCGTCACCACGTGTTCTTCGAGTTCGTCCCACACTTTCTGTTGCCGCCAGGCAGGCCCCAGGTGACACGCCGGAGGTGGGCAGGCGCTGCACCCCGCCCGTGAAGGCGCTGCATTCCTCCCGCTTGACCCACCGCCGCTCACGGCCCTTGTCGGTCAGCGCGTAGTACTTGCGGGGCTCGCCATTGCGCCCACCTCGCCCGTCCTGCGGCGCGAGCAAACCCTCGCCTTCCAGCCGGTGCAGCCCCGGGTACAGGCTGCCTTCCTTGAAATCGAAGTCCCACCGGTTCGCTCGCGCCGCCTGAATAATGGCAAAGCCGTACCGGGGCCGCGTCTCCAGGATGGAGAGCAGGATCAGGCCGAGGTTGCCGCGCGGCAGCTCAGGATTCATGGGGGCCCTCCGGGGTGGTTCAGGGTGGACCGTGGGCCGAGCAGCGTCCCGCGCGGTTGCCGGTCCTACAACGCTTTGTCCGTCTACACAGTTTGTCTCGGTGGCCCTACTCTCCAGGCCCGGCCTGCCTGGAGAGTAGGCCGGAACCATGCGCCCATGGATGGAGGCAGCCCCGAGGGTCAAATTGCCGGAGGATGCCGTGCGGGCTTTCGAGGACGTGCAGCAGGTCAGTAACCCTGATCTGCTTGCTGCCCTCGGGCGTTCCGCGCTGGCTGTTTTCCGGAGTGGTCGGCAGCGTGGCAAGGGTTTTTGCCGCACGGTGCAGACCGGAGCGACTTGAGCGAGTTCGGTCCGTGCACACCGCATGACCTCAGCGCCGACGATTTCAGCAAGCCCACGGAGTTTTCGCGGCGTCCGGTGGGCGATGGTATACGCCCTGCGTGGTCTCCGGGTGAAACGGACGCTGGATATGGCCTTCCAGATGCAGACTCTGCCTCGCCCTGCAGGACCCGGAGGAAACGGGAGGGCGCGCTCTGCGCTCCCCCAGCTTCGTGTATGCGCTGCCGCGTGAGGGCTGTGGGCCGATGCCCCCCGGTGACTGGCCTGGACTGGGGTGAGTTCGTGAGCCACACTGGGTCAGCCTGAACCCGGTGCGCTCCCTGTTCCCGGCGCCCGTCTTCCCCCCAGGTGCGCGTGCATGACCCGGCGCGGGTGGATGCACCCTCCCAGACGGACCCGTGGGGCTTTCCCGGCTGGAGCAAGGCCCCGGCGAAGGACGCTACACCTCACGTTTCAACTGCTTGAGGAGGCACCCGAAACGGGAGAGGAGGGTTTCGGTTCTCGCTTTGCGCTGTGAATCTCCAGAGCAGCTTCAATGGACTCGGCGACTTCCTCGGCCCTGGGTTCCACCTGGGAGTCCAGGTTTCACGCCGGGCACCTTCACCTCAAACAGCGTGGGCCAGCGCTTGCCCGTCAGCAGCAGCGTGCCGCGCTCAGGAACGTAAGCGATACCGTTGGGCACGTCGTCGAAGGTCAGGGGTTTCCCGGCAGCGCCAGCGCTGTCGCTGGCCTCCTGCATCAGGTTCTGCACGTCGATCCAGGCGGTGACCCGACCCGTCTTCGCGTCGATGCGGGCGATGCGCGGGGTCAACCAGACGTTGGCGTATACGCTGCCCCCCACGTATTCGAGTTCGTTCAGGTTCTTGATGGGCTGGCCCCCATCGGTCACACGCACGGTGCGTGTGACCCCAAAGGTCCGGGGATCGCGCCAGAACAGCGTGCTGGAGCCGTCGCTCATAATCAGGCTCCTGCCGTCGTTCGTCAGGCCCCAGCCCTCGCCCCGGTAGCGGTAGCGCCCCACTTCGCGCAGCGTGGCAGCGTCGAAGGCGAAGGCCACGCCCGTCTGCCAGGTCAGGTGGTACATCACGCTGTCCAACACAGTCACGCCCTCGCCAAACGCGTTGGCGATGGGCGTGACGGCCTGGGACAGCACTTTGCCACTCTTGAGCTCCACCCGCCGCACGCCCGACTCACCCAGCAGCCCAGTGCTTTCGGCCAGCACGCCGCCACCCTGGTATTCCAGACCCTCAGTAAAGGCGGCGCGGTCGTGGGTGTAACGGGCCGCAATCTGGGGGCGCAGGGTGGGTGCGTTCTGGGGCAGCGCGCCCGCCCCGGTACTCAGGAGGGGCAGCGCCAGGGCCAAGGCAAACAGCGGGAAGAGGGGGCGCATCCCCCGCATGGTAGCGGCTTCCTCCCCCTCTCCGCTTCAGAACTTGTTGATCCCTACCGCGCGCCCGTTTCCCCTTGCACCGCAGGCTTCACGAACGCCGCCGAATCGTAGTAGGTGCGGAAGGCGTGGACACTCTGCCCGTCGTGCTCAATGACGCTGATGCCCCGGTAAGCAATGTCGGTACCGTCGCCAAGTTGCCCCGTGGCCTCCCACTCCATCACGCCCGTATGTCCGTCGTCGGTATGGTGCGTGAACTCACTGCGAATGCGCCGAAAGTTCGCCAGATAGGCGGACCAGAATTCGCGCGCGCCGTCCACGCCTGTCCACGTCTGGGTGGTGAGGTTGCGCAACGACGCGTCCTCCGCGAACAGCGCAGCGAGGGGGGCGGGATCTCGGCTGTCCTCGGTATTTCTCAGCGCTTGCATAAACGTCTCGGTCAGGTTCGCCATACCCGGCAGCAGAACACGCCCGGAGGCGGGCAGAGCGTGAGCGATCTTGCACCTTTGAGGGCCTATGAAGCCCAAGTCAAGGCTGCCTGAGCAGCTCCCCGCACCACCTCATGGGGATCGGAGAGGAGACCAGTGAGGGGCCCCGCCTCTCCCCACTGGCCCAGCGCCCAGGCGGCCGCTTCCCGAACCTCCCAGGCGGAGTCCTCAACCCCCGCGAGCAGCAGGGGCCAACCCTGCGGCGCTCGGGTGTTGCCCAGCACGGTCAGCGCGTTGCGGGCCATCCCCTTGCGGCGGGGGCGAAGGAAGGCCGTTCCAGCAAAACGCCGCTCGAACTGCCGCTCACCAACGCCAAAAAAGGCGGAGAGGTCCGGGTGCGCGAGTTCGGGGTCCGGCTTCAGCAGGCGGGCGAGCGGCCCGGCCTTCGCGCTCCACGGGCAGACTTCCGAGCACACGTCGCATCCGAAGAGCCACTCACCCATGGCGGCGCGCAGTTCGTGCGGTACAGGCCCACGGTGCTCAATGGAGAGGTAGGAGATGCAGCGCCGGGCGTCTATGGCCCGGTCAGGGCCGATGGCGTTTGTGGGGCAGGCGGTTACGCACCGAAAGCAGCGTCCGCAGCGGTCCGGGTGGACCTCCAACGTTCCCGCGAAGGGCAGATCGGTCAGCAGCACCGCCAGGGTTACGAAGGCCCCCAGCCGCGTGCTGACCGTCATCCCGCTCTTGCCGCGCCAGCCCAGAAAGGCTCCCGAGGCGAACAGGCGCTCCATCACCGGGCCGTGGTCGACGTAGCCCCGGGCGCGCACACCCAGCCTCGCGGCTTCCTCCTCCAGCCGGGTGAGCAGGGGCTGCAACTGACTGTGGTAGTCGGGCGTCCAGGCGTAGCGGGCGACGCGGCCCACCCGGATGCCGCCATGCGGAACGGGAGGCTGCGCGAAGGCGTGCGACACCCCCAACACGAGTACGCTGCCCGCACCCGCCAACCGACTCCCCGGGTCCGAACGGGCCTGAAGCTGGCGTTCCAGATAGTCCATCCCCGCGTGCCGCCCGGCACCCAGCCACCCAGCGTACTCGGCCACCGCCGATGCCGGAACCTGCGCCGCAGCCCAGCCCACGGCGTCTGCGCCCAGCGACACGGCGAGGTCAGAGAGGAGTTCCGCAGCGCTCACGTGCCCGAGTATGCCGCGCTCCAGAAAATGAAAAGGGAGTCCCGGCAACACCGGAACCCCCACGTCATGGGAGAGGCTTACTTGCCGAACGTCCCTGCCCGCACCACCACGAGGTTGCTCGGGTTGACGTACTTCTTCAGAACGTCCTGGGCCATCTGGGGCGTGACGGCCTTCAGGCGCTCCTCGAAGGCGGCGCGGAAGGCGTAGGTGCGGCCCAGGTACAGCTGTGAGGCGAGGCCGGAAGCGATATTTGCGTCCTCACTGCGGGCCACGCGGGCCTCTTGCAGCAGGGCGGATTTGGCCGCCTCGATCTCCTGGGCCGTAAAGCCTTTTTGCAACGCGAGCTGCAGCTCCTCGCGCATCGCGCCCGCCACCTTGTCGGTCACGCCGGGGTTGAAGATGGCGTAGGAGGTGAAATTCGCCTTCTCGTCCTCACTGGACACCGACACGCTGCCGCCCACGCCGTAGCTCAGGCCCTCTTTCTGCCGCACGCGGTTGAAGAGGCGCGAATCGGTCCCGCCGCCGAACACGCGCAT
Organism: Deinococcus hopiensis KR-140; assembly: GCF_900176165.1. NCBI lineage: Bacteria > Thermotogati > Deinococcota > Deinococci > Deinococcales > Deinococcaceae > Deinococcus > Deinococcus hopiensis. Next base: position 526,998 of record NZ_FWWU01000009.1, on the reverse strand, counting down.
GGCAACCGCCAGGGCCGGGTAGTCGGGGTTGTCGTCACGCAGGGGGAAGTTCAGCTGCGCCACATACACCGCGTTCGCCTTGTCGGGCACATTCAGCACGATGTCCTGCGCCTTCGGGGTGGTCAGGGGCAGCGTGACGCGCCGGTAGGGCACGCCACTGGCAAAGCCGCCCAGGATATTCGGCAGGGCGGTGCGAATGGTCTGCGGATCGAAGTCGCCCACCACCGATACCTGCGCCCGCGCCGCGCCCCACACCTTGCGGTAGTAGTCCTGCACCTGCGCCAGCGTGACGGCCTTCGTGTCCGCGATGCTCTCGTCCAGGCTGGGCACGTAGCCCAGGTCCCCGCGCTTGGCCCCAGCGGGCATGAATGCCCGGGCGAGGGCCTGCCCCGCCACCGCCTGCGGTTCGTTGCGGCCCGCTTCGAGGTCATCGAGGGCCGACTTCTTGATCTCGGCGAAATCCGCTTCCGGGAACGCAGGCTCGCGCAGCACCTTGCCGACGAGGGTGAGCGCTTCGGGCAGGTTCTTGCGGTCCGTGCTCACCCGCACCGTCGCGCCCGTCGCGCCCCCAGTCACGCTGAGCTGGGTCTTGATGGCTTCGAGGCGGTCGTTGAGCTGCTGGCGGGTGAGGCCTTGGCTGCCGCGCGTCAGCAGGGGCGCGATAAAGGCGGCGGCGTCCTCGCCCGTGCGGGCCGTGTCGGGGTTGCCGAAGTCGAGGCTCAGCACGAACTCCACCCGCTCGCCGCGCGTTTTCTTGGGCAACAGGGCCACGTCTGCCCCCGCCACCTTCTCGCGGGTGATCCGGGCTTCGAGGGCGGCGGGCTCGGGCGCAATGGTCTCCCCCGCTGCGAGGGCCGCACGCCCCTGGTAACCCTTCAGCACGGCCTCCGCACTCGGCGCGGGCGTGATCGCCACCCGGTCCGTCTGCGTGGTGGGCACGAACACGCCCAGGGTGCGGTTGGTGGGCTTGAGATAGGTGGCGGCGACACGCTGCACGTCGGCGGGCTTGACCTTGTCCAGCTCGTCGCGCAGCTTGAACAGCAGCCGCCAGTCCCCCGCAGCGATGTACTCGGACAGGGTGACGCCCACACTTTCGGGCTTGGCAAGCAGTTGCTCGTAGCCGCTGATCACGCGGGTGCGGACGCGGGCCACGTCCTCCTCGGTAAAGGGCGTCTTGCCGGCATTCTCCAGGGTGGCGAGCAGGGTGGCCTGGGCGGGAGCCGCGTTGTCGTCCTTGCCCAGCACTGCCGCGTACATCATCAATCCTGGGTCCGAGGCGCTGTTCGTCAGGCTGCCGATGGCCGTGGCCTGCTTGGTCTGCACCAACGCCTTATACAGCCGCCCAGCGGGTTCGTCGGCCAGAATCTGATCCAGCACCAGCAGAGCGGGCATGTCGGGGTGCCGGACGCTGGGCATGTGGTAGGCGGTCAAGAGAATCTGCTGGTCTCCCACGCGGCGTACGGTCACGCTGCGCTCACCGTCCTGGGCAGGTTCCTCGGTATACAAGGTGGGCAGGGTGCGGCTGGGCTTCTTGATCTTGCCGAACTCGGCGGCGATCAGGCTGAGGGCCTCGGCTGGGCCGAAGTTCCCCGCCAGCGTAACCACCGCGTTGTCGGGCTGGTAGTAGCGCTGGTAGAAGGCCTTGAGGTTGGCGACGGGCACGTTCTCCACATCCGAGCGGTTGCCGATGGCCGTGTTGCCGTAGTTGTGCCAGTCGAAGGCCACCGAGCGGACTTCCTTGTACAGCAGGCCGAAGGGGTTGTTCTCACCGGATTCAAACTCGTTGCGCACCACGGTCATCTCGGTCTTGAGGTCGTCGCCGCTGATCTTGGAGTTTGCCATGCGGTCGGCTTCCATCCTGACGGCCCAGGTGAGGTTGTCCCCCGTGTTCGTCATCGTCTCGAAGTAGTTGGTGCGGTCCTCGCTGGTGGTACCGTTGAAGTCCGCGCCACGCTTGCCCAGGCTTTCGAGAATGTTGCCGCTGGTGGGCGTGCCCTTGAACAGCATGTGTTCCAGTAGGTGGGCCATGCCCGTCTCGCCGTAGCTTTCAAAGCGGCTGCCCACCAGATACGTGACGTTCAGGGTGAACGTGGTCTTGGACGTATCGGGAAACAGCAGCACGCGCAGGCCGTTGGCGAGGCGGTACTCGCGGATGCCCTCCACCTCGGTGATGAAGGTCACGCCCTGGGGAAGCGCGGCAGTGGCGGTCTTGGCGGGGGCGGCAGGGGTGGTCTGGGCGGTGGCGACGGTGCCGGGCAGCAGGGCCAGGGTCAGAAACAGGACACGGGGGGAAAAGCGGGTGAACATGCAGCCTCCGGGAAAGGGGGAAGGTGGGTGAGGGGCGGTCAAGGACGCGGGGCGGCCCCCGCTCTGCGGGCTGTAACGGCCATCCTGGGCCTTCTCTCGCGCGCAGCGCTACGAAGCGCTCCAGGGAAGAGGGGAAAGACTTCCATTTGTCGGAACCTCAGCCTGTCAGAACGCCAAGCGGGCAACTGTCGGCCAAGTTCCACGTCAGAGCCTATCCCGCGCCTGCCCTTCGTGCCGCTCCACTTGAGGCGAGAAGCGAAAAGGCGAAGGGGCCCGGCCATCCTTACCAGACCCCTCGACAAGCGACGAACTACGCGCCCAGTTGCCCCGCTGCCGCCTCGTCCAGATACCACACAGGGTCCTGCACACCGGCCACAGGATGCTCACCCTGGCCGAGACTCACCTCACGCAACACACCCGCCTTGCCTGCGCCCGTCACGAGTAGCCAGCGCTCACGCGCGGCGTTGATCTCGGCGAAGGAGAAGGTCAGCCGCCCAGTGTCGAGTTTTGGTACCCAGTTGGCGGCCACGCGCCCACCCGCTGCCAGCGCCTCCGTACCCGGAAAGAGACTGGCGGTGTGGCCGTCGTCGCCCATGCCCAGCAGCACCACGTCCAGCCGCTCGGGAAGGAGAGCGGTGTAAGCGTGTGCCGCCTCTTCCAGTGGACGGCGCTCGCCTTCCATGCGGTGAATCTGGGACGCGGGCACCGGCACGTGGGCGAGCAGCTCATCCTGTGCCAGCCGGTAGTTGCTGTCGGGGCTGTCTGGCCCAACGCTGCGCTCGTCACTGAAGTAGATGTGAACGGCTTCCCACGGCACGTCATTCATCTCCCGCAGGGCGCGGTACATCAGCTTCGGCGTGCTGCCGCCGGAGAGGGCCACGTGAAAGGCCCCCTGCCCGGCGACCGCCGCCTGGGCCACCCGCACAAAGGCTTCGGCGGCGGCCTGCGCGGTCTGTTCGGGGGTGGCGAAAACGCAGGCGTTGATCATTTGCCTGCCTCCAGGCTGGCTCTGGCCCGTGCCCACGCCCGCTCGAAGACCTCGCGGCGCTCAGGGCGGGCCATCACGCGGCCCAGGCCCTCAGCGAGGCTCATGCGGGGCACGTTGATCTCGGTAACGCGCTCCATGCCGCCCCACTGGGCCACGGCGCGCACCACGTCGCCCTCCTCGGCGGATTCGGCGGCCAGGGCAAAGCGCACGCTGCCCTCGCCGCTCAGCTCCACGCCGCACAGGTCCCCGTTTTCCCGCCCACAACGCGCTCCACGGAAGGCCACGTTCCCGAAGTCGCGCCAGCCCAGCGTATCGGCCACCCAGCCGGCGAAGAGGCGGGCGGGAAGCTCGTTGCGGCCCGCGTAGCGCACAGTCAGCTGCGTCACGTTTGGCAACTGCCGCGCAGCGTCAGGGCTGTCGAAAATCTGCGCCAGCGCCTCGCGCCAGCCCGCCGAACGGCTCCAGCCCAGGTCCGCGAGGGCGTAGTGCCGCGCTGGGGGAATGTCCAGCGTGAGGCTGTCGGCAATGACCTGATCGGCGATGTCGGTCAGTTCGGTAAGCAGCACGCCCCCCGGTTTGGTGTCCGCACCCCACCAGACGTGGTTGACGGTGGCCGGGCGCAGCAGGGGCAGGATCGCTCCCTGAAGCTGCTCGGGATCCGCCTCCAGCCGCAGCCGCTCGATGTACAGCCCGCCGCGCTGAGGCACCAGACTGGCCTGCACCCGCACGTCCGGGTGGGGCTTCGCGTCCATCACACCGATGATCTGCCGACCGGCATAGCGCCCTTCGAGACCCGCCAGCGCCTCCTCCACCCTCACCAGATGCTTTTTGACGGTCAGCGCGATGATGTTGCCCGTATACGCCCGCGTCTCCACGTTCGTCTGCGCCCACAGGTCATCCACCGCGAACTGCGCCCGCCGTACGGTGGTCTCCACGGGGCCGAAAGGACGGAGGTCAGTGGCGTAGGTCATATTGGTTGCCTCCGCTGTTTGGCTTCGCATCTCCGGGATGGCCTTGAGCGGGCGCGGTCTGGCAGACGGCCAACGGCCAAACGCCAAGGGCTCCCCTCACAGCCGCCTCCAGCGCCGGTCCGGACCCAGCAACTCGTCTGCAGCGTCCGGACCCCACGTTCCCGCCGGGTAGTTGGGAAACTCGGGGGCCTTCGTACCGTCCCAGGCCTCGAGAATGCCAGATACGATCTGCCAGGCGTGGTCCACCTCGTCCTCGCGGGGAAAGAGGGTGGCGTCGCCGAGCAGGGCGTCGAGCAGCAGGCGGGAGTATGGGCTTTCGAGCTGCGCGCCAAAGGCGTCGTAGCGGAAGTCCATAACCACCTCGCGCAGCACCATCTCCTGCCCGGGCGTCTTGGAGGAGAACTTCAGGCTCACGCCCTCGTCGGGCTGGATGCGGAAGGCGAGCACGTTGCGCTCCAGGCCACCGGGGAAGATGCCCAGGGGCGGGCGCTTGAAGACCACGGCGATCTCGGTGACCTTTTTCGGCAGCCGCTTGCCTGTGCGGAGGTAAAAGGGCACGCCCTGCCAGCGCCAGTTGTCGATCTCCAGCTTGACGGCGACGTAGGTGGGCGTGGAGCTGCCTTCCCTCACGCCGGGTTCCTCGCGGTAGCCGGGAACCCGCTCGCCATACATGGTGCCGGAACCGTACTGCCCTCGCACGGCCACCTGCTTGACACGGCCCTTCGGAATCGGCTTGACCGCCCGCAGCACCTTGACCTTCTCGTCGCGAATGGCGTCGGCGTCGAAGGCCGCGGGGGCTTCCATCGCCGTGAGGGCAAACAGCTGCATCAGGTGGTTTTGCAGCATATCGCGCACCACCCCGGCTTCCTCGTAGTACCCGGCGCGGCCTTCCAGCCCCAGGTCCTCGCTCGCCGTGATCTGCACGTGGTCCACATAGCCCCGGTTCCACAGTGGCTCGAAGATGGCGTTGCCGAAGCGAATCGCCATCAGGTTCTGCACCGTCTCCTTGCCGAGGTAGTGGTCGATGCGGTAGACCTGCGACTCGTCCCAGACCTTGTGAATGGCGTCATTGAGGTGCCTCGCCGATTCCAGGTCGCGGCCAAAGGGCTTCTCGATTACGATGCGGCGCCAGCCCTCGGACTCGTCGTCCAGCCCCAGGCGGCCTAGACCATTGGAAATGGGCTCAAAGAGGCTGGGCGGGGTGGAGAGGTAAAAGAGGGCGTTCTTGCGTCCGCCGTGCGCTTCTTCGGCCCGGTCGAGTTCCTTTTGCACGAGGCTGTACACCTCGTCGCCACCGAAGTCGCCGAACTCGTAGTACAGCAGTTCACGGAACTTCTCGAGGCTGCCCGGCTGGGGAGCGTCCGTTTCCTTACTGCTCTTGAGGGCCTCGATGGCGAAGTCCTTGAACGCCTCGTCCGTCATCTCCTGACGGCCCACACCGACGATGTTGAAAGCACTCCCGAGCAGCCCGTCCTGCCACAGGCCGAACACGGCGGGCAGCAGCTTGCGACGGGCAAGGTCGCCGGTCGCGCCGAAAATCACCAGCGTGGCGGGTTCGGGAGCGCGGTTGCGGCGCATCAGGGCACGGAAGGGATTTTCACCGTCGGCTCCGGCCCCCGGCGTACGCGCGCGGGTCTTGCGCGGCTTGCGGGTGGCCTGTTCGGGTCCGGCCTGCCCCGCGCCGTCTTGCCCGGCGGGCTTCTTCTTACGCCCCCCGGTCATACCTCACCCGTCACGCGCTGCTGCCCCGTCTCGCCGAGCTGTTCGGCAGGCGTGCCGTTGCCCTGGCCCTGGGTGGTGGGAATGTTTTCCGGCGCGGCCACCTTCGGGTGCTGGCCAGGCTCCACCTCGGGCACCAGCCCCTCCTGCTTGCCGACTTCCAACGTCTTGACCGCGTGCCCACCAAAGGCGCGGCGCATGGCCGAAAGCATCTGCCCGGCGTAGCTGACCTCCTGCTGCGAGCGGAAGCGCATCTGCGTGGCGAGCGTGATCACCGGCGTGGGAACCCCGAGTTCGATGGAGTCGATGATCGTCCAGCGCCCCTCGCCCGAGTCGGCCACGTAATCGGAGAGCTGCGAGAAGTCAGCCTGGTTTTTAAGCGCCTCTGCGGTCAGGTCGAGCAGCCATGAGCGCACCACCGAACCGTGCCGCCACAACTCGGCGATCTGGGCCATATCCAGGTTGAAGCCCTCGTGCGCCTTCATCAGCTCGAAGCCTTCGGCGTAGGCCTGCATCATGCCGTACTCGATGCCGTTGTGCACCATCTTGACGTAGTGCCCGCTGCCCGAGGGCCCCATGCGGCCCCAGCCCCGGTCAGCGGCGGGCGCGAGGACCTCCAGCACTGGGCGGAGCCGCTCCACCGCTTCTTCCGGACCGCCCACCATCATCGCGTAGCCCTCCTTGAGGCCCCAGATGCCTCCGGAGGTGCCCACGTCCACGAGGTGAATCCCCTTTTCCGCCAGCGCCCCGGCCCGGCGCATGGTGTCTTTGAAGTTGGAGTTGCCCCCATCGATGATGATGTCGCCCGGTGAGAAGCGTCCGGCGAGGTCATCAATGACGCTCTGGGTAATGGCGCCGGCGGGCACCATGACCCATACGGCCCGCTGCCCAGGCTCGCCCAGCGCTGTGACAAGCTCGTCCATGGTGCGGGCTCCCTGCGCCCCACCAGCTTCCACCAGCGCCACGTTCTCAGGGTTGCGGTCAAAGCCCACCACGGTCTGCCCGCCCTGCGTGAGGCGCAGCACCATGTTGCCGCCCATCTTGCCCAGCCCGATCATGCCGATTTTCATGTGTGACCTCCTGGTAAGGGGGAATCCGGGAAGGCGGAAGCGCTTCCCTGGCCCCGCACCTGCTCTGCCCGGCATCATACGCGCAGTTCCCCATCCGTTCTGAAGAGGAGGTTTAGACGCAGCCCGTTCTCGCTTCGTCTCGGCAGGGGCGGGTCCCCGGAGACGCGGCGCTTCTCCCTGCGCTCCTTGAGGCAAAGTCCCAGAGACTTCCGCCGCTGACCCACCGGTACATTTGAAGAGCTGACGGGCAGCCATTGCCTCCTCAACTCAAGCGGAGCCAGAACCGCCAACCCTCGAGGCAAAGCAAGAGAGGCTGTGAATTACCTCGGTGACGACCCGAGGGACGTTGTGCAGGAGGCCCGCAGATATAAACTCTCAGTAACCACTCACCATGAGGGTGATTTTCGTGACAAGTAATTACGGTGGTTTTTCCTCAACTCTCCTTCTCGTACCGGGCCGTAACCCTTTGAGCCGAAGAACCTGTGGAGAAAGGTGGATCCATTTTAATTCTCCGCAACACAGCAGTCTTGGCCCTGCATTTGATGGCAGCAAGTGCCCATAGGATGTCAGCAGTGGTCCACTTGCAGCATGACCGGTGGACGGTGAGCAGAAAAGGCTGGACTACAGAACTCAAAGGCCCAACGGACACGCGTCCTTTCCTGGTGACAGCAAAGGGGAAGACGCCATGGGCCTGTGTGCTGTGGAACCGGGCGGCACGAGGAGGAATTTCACGCCGAGTAGCTACAACTTTCACACCAAAGTTGGAACAGATAGAGGTAGATCACATCGGTTAAAAAGTGGACCGTGAAAAATGGGACAACCGAATAAAAAAGAGCAAAGATGGCAAACGGATCCATCAGGCTGTGTTGAGCAGGTACCGAAAATAGTCCAAGAATTCTTCAACGGCTTATTCGTTCTGGGCAGCCGTCCTGTATACCCGCAGAGGCCAAGTCAAACGGTCTCCGGATCATCCCATCCGCTTTGCCTCGGTGCTTCCACGCTTCTCGTTACCGTTTTTCCTGCTCGACCTGCTGGAGTTGGACCGCTATCTCGCAACTGGTGAACGGGGATCCTTATCATATTCCCCCTCCTCTCTGGAGAAGAGCAGCACGGAAATGAATTGAGTAGGGTTTGAGTTTGAAGAATACGCAGGTTTTCGCCTCAGGACTTCAATCCACTGAGGTCTTGCTCTCTACACATCCAGATCACCTTTGTATAGTCTTCCTGCTACTGAAAGCGGTTTTCTCAGACCTGCTGCTTGTTCTCACCCTGCATGCTCCCACCATCACCGATTTTTTCGCATTGACGAACATATTGGAAACTCCATTTGCAACCACTTCCCACGGAATGAGGATTGCGCCTCTCAGAAAGTCCTACACATCCTTTTTTTACCCTGTAGGATCTGTACCTCTTGCCGATTCAATTCCTTGAGTATTCGGCTTCCTCATCTTTTGACGACCCAGGGACATGCGCAGCAGGCAGACGTTACACACGGGATTGGTCGTTATGGTTAGAAAGGATGCCAGGGCAATATACATGCAACATGTATTAGGTTTAAAAATGGTTGCGAAAGGCTCTAGGGGACGGAAAGCGCTCCTACCGTTTGCCCCGGGCCGCCTTCTTCGCCGCCTTCTGCTCCTCTTTCTGCTTCTGCGCCATTTCGCGGCCCATGTCCTCCACGAGTTGCGCCCCAGGCGCGTCCACCTGGCGCTGCAACTCCAGCAGGGTGGTTACGACCATGTTGTTCAGCACCCGTTCCAGCGGTTGCCTGATCCAGCGGTAGCGGATGCGGGCGTTTAGGGTCAGGGTCACTTCGGTGCCGCCCGGCATGGCCTTGAACACCCAGCCCTGCGTCAGTTTCTCGAGGGGGCCGACGTGCCGCACACTTTCCCAGCCGCCACGCAGCGGGGCCTGCAACTGGCCGTACTTGGCGGTAAAGCCGAGGCCCAGCAGCCGCCGGGTGAACTTGAAGCGCACCAGCACGTTGTTGGCGAGCCGTCCGTCGCCGCCCTCGTATTCGGCCACGGCAAGGTGGGGGTCCCAGCGCACCCGGCGTTTGGGCTCCAGCGCGAGGCGGTACAGCACGTCCGGACGTGAGCGCACCACGATGCTCTGCTTAATGCGAATATCTTCGGACATGTCTGGGGCCACTGTAGCGCGGAGGAGGTAGGCGGCGGGGAGGACGCACGCCACCCCTACTTCTCAATGGCTTCGTCAGCTCCGGTCAGGCCGAGGTCACCTTACAACTGCAAAGTGTTTCTCATGGAAACGGTTGTTCCTTACATTTCGTTGATGTCCGCGGGTCTACTCACTTCCGCCTCAGCCGGTCGAGTCATCAGCGCGCAGAGCATTATCGTCAACCCGGTCTCCAGCCTCCTGAAGGAAACGTCCGCACCAACCGTGATCCGGGCGGACAGGGCCTGCGAGACCGGCTGGAACTGTCTACCCACGCCGATCAGGACGCCTACGTGTACCTCTTCAACGTGGACCCAGGTGGCAAGGCCGGCCTCCTCACGCCCAGTACCGGAAATTTCGTAAAGGCGAACACCACGCTGGCGCTTCCGCCCAAGGGCCAGCCCTCGCCGTTTACCTGGGCCGGGACGGTGGGCGTGAACAAGGTCTTCGTTCTGGCAAGCCTGGTGCCCCTGGACCTTGGCAAACAGACGCTGCCGCGCAAGGGCCTGGGTGGGTTTGCCGCCGTCAACGTGCAGGGCGAGGCAGGACTGACACCGGCCCTGAGTACGCTGCTCGCGCCCCTCCAGCCGGAAGGCTGGACCACCGACACGGCGCGTTACCAGATTCGGGAGGTGGGCTTTACCAGCGCCCCGTACCGCTCGGTGTTCGAGAGCCGGGGCAGCCTGCGGGGCGTGTATGGAGCATTCCGTGAACGCCTGCGTGCAGAAGGCTACGGCCAGATCACGGTACGGCAAACGTATGCCTCTGGGGTCTTCGGCCGCAGTGGTGGAGCGTCCAGAAACGCCCTTTGGAGGTGCAGCAAAAGGGCCACACCTTCGGGGTCAAGATCATCCGGAAGTAAGGGGAGAGGTGGGACGCGGCGGGCAACACCCCTCCCCGCGTCCCACCTCTCCCAATCAATCCAGATACTCCCGCGCCCGCAGGTGGCTGCCGCGCACGTTGAAGCGTTCGGCGAACTTCACTCCGGCGAGGCGGCCCAGCTGGGCGCGTGTCTCCCGGTACTGCTCTGGGGTCCAGGCCCACTTGTAAAACGCCTGGTAGTAGGCAGCCACGTCTGCGGCCACGTCAACCGTATCGGTGGTATCCACAAACATTTCCGGATAGGGACTGGCAGGCGCGTGGTACTGGTACAGCCGCACGGGTTCACGCCAGGCTTCGAGCTGGGCCACGTCCTGACCGCTTTCCGGGGCTGCGTCGCCCAGATCGGGGGCCGGAGGTATCGGCGCGCTGCTCCCCGCCTCGTTGACGATCTTGGGAATCCGGGCCAGCGTAATCGCGTCGAAGGCGATCTTGGCCGTCATGCGGTGGTCCGGGTGGGGATGATCGTCGCTCCATGTGATCACCGCGTTGGGGCGAAAGCGGGCGTACAGCCGCGCGAGTTGCAGCGCTTCACTGCGCCCACCCGTCATGCGGCTATCGCCCATGTCGAAGAAGTGGAACCCTGCCCCGATGCGTTTCGCCACCCAGGCCCCATGTTCGCGGCGCACGCGCGTGACTTCCCCATGGGGCGCGTCACCAAACTGGGAGGCGAGTTCGCCCAGTGTGGTCCACACCAGCAGCACCTCGTCGCCGCGCGCCGCGTGCTTCGCCAGCGTGCCAATGCAGCCGATCTCGTCGTCGGGGTGGGCAAACACAGCCATGATTCGCATGGCTCAGAGGATAGGCGCTGAGCGGGCACTCCGCACATACGCGGCGAGGACTTGCAACACTCCGGCTACGGAGGCCCTCACCTCTGGACCGAGCAGCAGGCCGTCCTCACCCACATCTGCGCGTGTCAGGGGCAGCCGCACACACGCCTCCTCTACCGTGGGCAAGCTGGCGTAACGCAGAACCTTCCTCAGCGAAGCGTGCGCGTCACGTCCACCTGTGGGCGAGGCAGGGCTGGAGACGTTGACCCAGGCGGCGGGCTTGCCGTACGTTTCCTCGCCGCCCACCAGCCAGTCGAGCAGGTTCTTGAAGGACCCGGGGAGCGCCCCGGCGTACTCGGGCGTGCAAAACAGCAGGGCGTCGGCCTGGCCCACCTGGGAGCGCAACGCCGCGACGGCGGGATGGAGGGGCGCGCGGTCGTCGTCCGGGTTGAAGTGGGGCAGCGCTGCCAGACCGGTGTAGACCAGGGCCTCCACATCTGCCGGAGCCACGGCCTGCGCCGTACGGAGCAGGGCCGTGTTCGCCGAGCCTGCCCGCAGGCTTCCCGAGATCAGCAGCAGGCGGACGGAGCGCATCATGCCCCGCAGGCTAACGGATGAAGCGGAAGCTGAGGGGATAACGGTAGCCCTGGCCCTGGTTCACGCGCACCACGGCGAGGAGCATCAGCACCAGGGGAAAGGCCCACAGCGCCAAGCTCACGGGGACAAAGACGGTGAAAAAGGCGGCCAAGCTGCCGAATATAGCGAAGGCCCCCGCGTCCGGGTGTCCCGCCGCCGCCCCAAACACGCCCCCCAGCAGGCCCAGGCTGAACAGCACGAAAAACACCAGTCCAATCAGGAACGAATACAGCCACACGCTAAGTTGAAAGTTCAGCGCCTCCTTGCCCTGCTGGTCCAGCACCGCCGAGCGGTCCCGGTAGGCCAGCCACGCGGCGAGCGGCCCCAGCACGTTGCCCAAACCCGGCAGCAAGAAACCTGCCAGTGGGGACAGGTGAATCAGCAGGGCGGGCGTCCGTTCAGGCTCAGGAATGAAACCGGTACCCCGCTCCAAGGCGTGGGTGGGGGGGGAACGCGGATCGGGGGCAGTCATGTTGACAGTACGCGCCCACCTTCCCTACAGTTCCGGGGTTATGACGAGGTCCGGCGGGAAGGCGCAGTTTAGAAAATCGCCCGCCAAGAAAGCGCAGGACGCTGTCCGCGACCTGCTGCCCATCAAGGCTGGCATCCAGCCCGAGGTCCCCGTGGCGGGCGAGCAGGTGGAGCTGTACAGCGACGGGGCGTGCGACACGCAGGCGGGGCACGGCGGCTGGGCCACCATCCTGAATTACCGGGGCAAGGAACTCGTGCTGAGCGGCAACGAGGAGGGCACCACCAACAACCGGATGGAGCTGCGCGGCCTGCTTGAGGGGCTCAAGGTGCTCAAGCGGCCCTGTCAGATCCGGGTGGTAACCGACAGCCAGTACCTGCGCAAGGCCTTTACCGATGGCTGGATTCTGAAGTGGCAGCGCAACGGCTGGAAGACGGCGGGCGGCGAACCGGTGAAAAATCAGGACCTGTGGGAGGAACTGATCGGGCAGGCGAAGATTCACGCCCTGACTTTCGTGTGGGTGCGCGGCCACAACGGACACGGCGAGAACGAGCGGGTGGACAAACTCGCCGTGGAGGAACGCAAGAAACTCAGGACCAGGTGAGGGTCACGCGGTAACGGGGGCGCCCTCCCCTCGGCGGAGCCTCCCGTACCTCAAATCCGGCGCGGCGGTAGAAGTCCACCGCGCCGTCATCTGTCTCGGCCACCAGCCGTGCCGCTTTCAGTTCCGTCAACAGGGCGTGGAGGAGCGCGCGGGCATACCCCCTCCCTTCCTGTCCCAGGGCCGTGCCGAGGTGCAGCACCTCCACTTCCTCGCCCCTTTGCTGCACCCCCGCCGCGCTGACGGGCCGTTCGTCCACTTTCCAGACGAAGGCGCGGCGTGAAGGGACAGCGCCGTAAGCGTCGAGGCACCGGCGAATTCGCTCGGGATCGGGAAACATCGCGCGGGCGAGCAGGCGCTCCACCTCTGGCGGCAGGACTTCCAGTTCCGTCAGCATGGGCCCGAAGGTACAGCCCCGCCCGTCCCTCCCCGCCATCCGGCGTATGGTCTGGCCTCCCCGGCGGCCCTACGCTGCGGAGCATGACCGCCTCTGCCCACGCCTCCCCCACGGAGCGCCAGCGGTGGCGCACCTTTATGTGGTTGTGGGGCTCGCAGGCGCTGAGCGTGCTGGGCAGTGGGGTGAGCGGCTTTGCCCTGAACATCTACCTGACGCAGACGCGCTTTCCACACGGCGCCCAGCGGGCCGAACTGGCGGCGGCCCTCTCGCTGACGGCCCTGGGCTGGACCTTCGCCGCGCTGCTGGGCGCGCCGCTGGCCGGAGCGCTTGCCGACCGCCTGGACCGCCGCCGGATGATGCTGACCTGCGATCTGCTCTCCGCCCTGACGATGGGGGCCGCGCTGGCGCTCGTGACGCTGGGCACGCCACCGATCTGGGGGCTGGTGAGCTTCACGGCCACCCTGGGCCTCATCGGCGCCTTTCACGGTTCGGCCTTTGATACGGGGTATTCGGCCCTCGTCCCAAAAACCCAGCTGCCGCGCGCCAACGGCATGATGCAGACCGTCTGGAGCCTGTCGGGCCTGCTCAGCCCTGCCCTGGCCGCCCTGCTGATCGGCCTGCCCGCCCTGGTCCGCTCGGGAGGTGGGCCCGGCTGGCTCGGCCGGATAAGTGACGGCGTGCCCTTCGCCTTTGCCCTGGACGGGGGCTCGTTCCTGCTCGCGGGGCTGGTGGTGTGGCGGCTGTCCATTTCCACACCGCCGCGCGCGGACCTGGAGGCGGGGCAGCCCCAGCCCTCCGTCTGGGCCGACATGCGTTTCGGCTGGACCTACATCTTTGCGCGGCCCCCGCTGCTGCACCTGCTGGGCACCTTCGCGGTGGTCAACCTGCTGCTCAGCGGGACCCAGGTGCTGCATCCCCTCCTGGTGCGCTTTGCTCTCCTGCCCAATGGCGGGGCACTGGGGCTGTCCGCGCAGGCGGCGCTGGCGGCGCTGTGGACCTCCTTCAGTGTGGGAGGTGTGCTGGGAGGCGTGGTGGTCAGCACCTGGGGTGGGCTAAAGCGGCGGCGGGTCCTGGGCGTGTTGGTGCCTGTGGTTGTGGCAGGCGCAGCGCAGGCGGCGAGTGGGGCCGCCGGTTCGCTCGTTGCCGTGTGCGTGGCGGTGGCTGCCTGCGGGATGATGACGCCCGTGATGAATTCGCACTCGCAGGCCATCTGGCAGGCGCAGGTGCCCCCGCAGATGCAGGGGCGCGTCTTTTCGGTGCGCCGCCTGATCGCGCAGTTCACCTCGCCGGTCAGCACGGCGGTGGCAGGCCTGCTCGCCGCCCGCTGCGCAGCGGGCGGCATCCTGCTGTGGTCCGGCCTGCTGCTGATGGGATTGGCGGCGGCCCAGTTACTCAATCCGGTGATCCGCCGGGTGGAAGAGCCGCTGGCCGGCAGGCCAGTGGGAGCAGTGGGGGCGAGCGACTGATGGAGACCGAAGACCGGCCGGTGCGGCACGACCGGCAAGCGCTTGCGGAAGACCGGCCCGCACCCGCCCTTCGGCGGCTCACGCAGGAGCTTTACGTCGGGGTGGTCCAAAAGAAGGCGCTGCAAGCAGTTCCTGGCGTTCCTCCGCCGAGGCGGAGCGTTGCCACTGCCTGAAGCAGAAAGCGGCTTGATCGCGGATCACGCCCCGGATGCCCTTACGGGTTGGTGCGCGCCCCTGGCGGCTGGTTCCCGAGGAACCGAATGTTCAAGCGTGAAGGCGGGAGACGCTTCCCCTTCGCGTCTCCCCGGTCTCCCACCAGCTTCACTCCTGCCGCGCCAACCAGCCCGCCAGCCACGGCAACTTCCGCTCTACCTTCTCGCGCATGCCGCCCCAGTAACGGCGGGACCAGCCTTCCAGCACGCGCTGCTTGCCCCGGGCCACCGCCAGCGCTCCCTCCGGTACGTCCTCGTGGACGGCACTTCCGGCAGCGATAAAGGCGGCGTCACCCACCACGCGCGGGGCGATCAGGGTGGAATTTGAGCCGATGAACACGCCCGCGCCCACCTGCGTGCGGTGCTTGTTCACGCCGTCGAAGTTGGCGACGATGGTTCCGGCCCCCACGTTCGTTTCCGCGCCGATCTCCACGTCGCCCAGGTAAGCGAGGTGCCCAGCCTTCACTCCTGCCGAGAGCTGGGCGTTTTTCGTCTCCACAAAGTTGCCGATATGCACGCCCTCACCGAGCACGCTGCCGGGGCGCAGGCGGGCGAACGGGCCCACGTCACTGCCTGCGCCGACATACGCCTCTTCCAGCACGCTGTGGGCCTTGACCGTGACGCCCGCCCCAAGCACGCTGCTGGTGATCACCGAGTACGCGCCCAGCGTCACGCCGTCGGCCACCTGCGTCGCCCCGCGCAGGATGACGCCCGGCTCCACGGTCACGTCGCGGCCCAGGGTCACGGTGTCCTCGATGCGCACGCTCTCCGGGTCTTGCAGGGTCACGCCCGCCTTCATATGGGCGGTGTTGATGCGGCGGCGCAAGATGGCCTCGGCTTCGGCCAGGCCGGTGCGGTCATTGGCCCCCATCACCTCGTCGGCATCCGCCAGTTGAAAGGCGCGTACGGGGTCTCCCTCGGCCCGGTACAGGGCCAGCAGGTCCGTCAGGTAATACTCGCCCGCTGCGTTCTCGTTGGTGATGCGCCGGGCGAGTTCGGGCGCGCGGCTGTCCATCACATACACGCCACTGTTGAATTCGCGCACGGCCCTTTCCTCGGGCGTGGCAGCCTTTTCCTCCACGATGCGCTCCACCTCGCCGCTGGGTCCCCGAATGATCCGCCCGTAGCCAGTGGCGTCGGGCAGTTCGCCGGTCAGGATGGTCAGGGCCGTGCCCTGGGCGCGGTGGTCCGCGATCAGCGCACCCAGCGTCTCCGTTCTCAACAGGGGCGTGTCCCCGTACAGCACGAGCACGTCCGCTTCGCCCTCACCCTCCAGGGCCTCGGCGCCGCACAAAAACGCGTGTCCGGTGCCCAGTTGCTGATGCTGCCGGGCAAAGCGCACGTCGGGGGCCTGCAGGGTGGCCTCTACCCGCTCAGCTCCGTGCCCCGTCACGACGACGACGTTGCGCGCGCCGAGGCCCTGCGCGCCCTTGACGGCCCAGGCCACCATCGGGCGGCCCGCCACGGGGTGCAACACCTTGGGAAGAGTGGATTTCATGCGGGTGCCCTGCCCCGCCGCGAGAATGATGACGTCCAGGGGACGGTTGGTTTGGGTCATGTTCTTCACCTGTGGGGCAAGTGTAAGGGAAAGCGGACCGCTTTCGGCCGTCAGCGAAAAGCGGCAGCCCCCGTGTGGGAAGCTGCCGCTGCGGCGGGAACCAGATTCAAACTTCTGGCGACTGACGACGGGTGACCGGCGGCGGCACCGCCGCTGCCTCTCCCCGCTGGCGCAGCCGCGTTAGCATCCACAGGCTCGCCAGGATCAGCGGAATGGAGATCAGGTGCGTCTCGGTCCACAGGCCGATGCCCGGCTTGTCGAGGCCCTGGCTCAGGAACGACTTGAGGGGCAGGGGGTTGAGGCGGAAGGTCTCTTCAAGCCCCGCGCGCAGGACCGAATACCACAGCCAGAACTGCCAGAAGGCGTAGCCGGGTTTGCGCGAGCGCAGCCAGTAAAAGGCGGCGAAGGACAATACGATCCCGATAATCACGCCGTACATCTGCGTAAAGTGCACCGGGGCCGTCATCATGATCTGGCCGCCCACGTCCTGACAGTACTTGGACAGGTCCATGTCGGGGTTGGGGTTACGGACGCACATGCCCTCGTGGAAGGCGCGGGCCGAGGCAGGCCAGTGAAAACCGATGGGCCAGCCTGTCACGCGGCCCACCGTGTCGGTGCCGTTCATGATGTTGCCCAGCCGCCCGCCGATGATGCCGAAGGCCACGCCCGGCACGGCGAGGTCCGCGTACTCGTAGAAGTTGACCTTGTGGCGCCGCGCGAAGTAGATCAGCGTCAGCACGCCGCCCAGCAGCCCGCCGTGAATCGAGATGCCCCCAGCGCGGATATTCACGATGTCGAGCAGAATTCGCGGAAAGGGAATGTCCGCAAACTGGTGCCACGAGGTCAGCACGAACATCGCCCGCGCCCCAATAAAGCCCCAGACGATCATCCACATGATCATGCGCTCGAACAGGTCCACGTTCAGCCCGCGCGCCCGCGCCAGCCGCGTGCCGACCCACACGCCCGCGACGATGCCCAGCGTCATCAGCACGCCGTACCAGGCAATCGTGAAATTGCCGATTTTCAAGAAGACAGGGTCCATAGCTTGGGAGCAGTGTAAGCCCGTTGGGGGACAGGTGGATGACAGGATGCCTGAACCGGTGGGAGGCCAACACAAAAAGAACAGCGGCCAGAACAACCTGACCGCTGGGCGCTGGAAACTGACCGCTCACCTACGCCCCGATGGCCGGCATCTCCTCGGCGGGCAGCACGCGGAAGACGCGCGACAGCACGACGCCCAGTTCATACAGTCCGTACAGCGGCACGGCCACGATCATCATGTTCATGGGGTCCGGCGTGGGCGTAATGACGGCGGCAGCCACCGCTGCGCCCACGAGCGCGAAGCGCCAGCCCTTGCGCAGCATGACGTGGTTGACGATCCCGATGCGCGTGAGGATCACGGCCAGGATAGGCAACTCGAAGGCGAGCCCAAACGAGACCAGAAAGGTGGTGATGGTGCCGATGTAGCTGCTCAGGCTCTGCATCTGCGTGACGGTGCCGCCCAGAAAGTCCAGCAGAAATTTGACCATCGCGGGCAGCACCAGCTTGTACCCGAACAGCGCCCCGGACAGAAACGACACCCCTGCTCCGACGATAAAGGGCAAGCCCCACTTGCGCTCGTGGCTGTAGAGGCCGGGCGAGACGAAGGCCCAGACCTGCCACAGGATGAACGGCAGCGCCAGCGCGAGGCCCACCCAGAACGACAGGTTGATGCTGAGCAGGAACTGGTCGGTGAGGTTGACCGCCACCAGCTTGACGTGCCCGAGCTGGTACTGCTCGGAGGCGTGTAGCGGCACCTTGATCAGCTCAATCAGTTGCAGGCGGTACTGAAAGGCAGCGGCCATCCCCAGGGCCAGGAAGATCACGCTGATGATGATGCGCCTGCGCAACTCTTCGAGGTGGTCGAGCAGGGGCGCGCTGCGAAGTTCGTGGTGGGGAGAAGTCATACCCCCACGTCCTCAGGCGCGGTGGTCGCGGTCGGCCACAGGCTGTCCGGTCACCGGGTCGAGGGGACGCGAGGGCACGTCGGTGATGGTCGGCACGCTCGGTTCCTTGACCTCACGCTTGAATTCGCGGATGCCTTGACCCACCCCCTTGCCGAGTTCCGGCAGTTTGCGGGCTCCAAACACAAGGGCGATGATCACGACGAGCAGCAGCAGTTCAAGGGGTCCGAATGGCATGGGTGACCTCCGGGGTCAGGGAAAGGGAGGGGCGAGGGGAAATGGGCGGATGGAGACGGGAAACGGCAACGGCCTTCAGCCTACAGGCCACGTGGCAAGAAACTGTGTCCTTCTTGTCAAGAACCTGGGCAGAACCTCACCCTCAGCGCCGCCCTCATCCAGCTCTATGCAGCAGAGCGGCGTTTGGATGAAGCGGGTGTCCTCACCTTTCCTTTAGCTGTCGCCGAACCACGGAGCTTGCTGTGGATTCACCTCAGCGCTTCATCTGTTCTTCATGCGTGTGACCCGGCGCAATCCAATTTCGGGGGAGCCGCATAAGGGCTGATTGAAGGAACAAGATGCTCCGGACCACCCCTCCTGGCGGTGATCCCAAGCGCAGGTTGTGCCTCTCGATACGTCGGTTTTCGTTTTCGCCCCATCCCTATTTCACTTCTGGAGGAGACACAGATGAGCAACGATACGCAGGGCACGAGCACGCGGCGCAAGTTCCTGGGCATGGCCGGCATGATGGGCGCGGGCGCGGTCCTCTCGGGCTGCACGAGCGTCATGGCGACCACCCCGAACAAGCCCAACCTCGACGCGGTGATCTTCAACTTCGCGCTGAACCTGGAGTACCTGGAAGCGGCCTTCTACCTGGCTGCCGTGGGCCGCCTGGCCGAGCTGAACGGGGTGGGCGGCGACTCCACCAAGATCACGCTGCCCCAGGGCTACTCCGGCGTGGTGCCCGGCCTGACCGGCGACATGCTGGCCATGGCCAACGAGATCGCCACCGACGAACTCGCCCACGTGCGCGTCATTCGCCAGGTGCTGGGGAACGCCGCCGTGCCCCAGCCCCAGCTTGACCTGAGCGGCTCGTTCGCCGCCGCCGGGGACCTCGCTTCTGAGGGCAAGATCAAAGGGTTCAACCCCTACGCCGGCGAGCTGTTCTTCCTGCACGGCGCGTTTATCTTCGAGGATGTGGGCGTCACGGCCTACAAGGGCGCGGCCCGCTTCCTGGTGGACGACAGCGCCGGCGGCAACCTGGAAAACGCGGCGGGCATCCTGGCGGTGGAGGCCTACCACGCCGGGTCGATCCGTACCCAGCTCTACCAGCGCCGCACCCAGCAGGCCGCTGCTGGCCTGACGGTGGAGCAGATCGTGCAGGCGATCAGCAACCTGCGTGACGCGGTTGACGGCGCTGATGACCGCGACCAGGCGCTGACGGCCAACCCGGCCAACCCTGGCGTGCTGGTCCGCGACGCCAATATCGTTCCCACCGACGCAAACGGCATCGCCTTCAGCCGCACGCCCCGTCAGGTCGCCAATATCGTCTTCCTGGACACCACGGGGGCGGCCGCCAAGGGCGGCTTCTTCCCCAATGGCCTGAGCAGCAACGGCACCGCCACGAGCGACTACAGCGCCATCCTGGCGATCAAGTAAGCGGCGCTCCACAACTCCTTCCGGCCCCCACGCTTTTTCGGTGTGGGGGCCTTCCCTTTTTGTACCGACGCTCCAGCTTCAGATGCTCCAGCCGCCGTCCACCAGAATCTCCTGCCCGGTGACGTAGCCCGCTTCGGCGGTGGCGAGAAAGGCGACGGCCGCCCCCACCTCCAGCGGCGTTCCAAAGCGGCGGGCGGGAATGCGCGCCTGCAAGCGCTCGGCCTCGGCGGGGTCGGCGTGCAGGGCCTGCAGCCGCTCTGTGGCGGTGTACCCCGGCGCGACGGTGTTGCAGGTCACGCCGACCCCGGCCACTTCCAGCGCCAGCGTCTTGAGGTGGTTGGTTACGGCCGCGCGCAGGGCGTTGCTGACGGGGAGGTTTGGTGCGGGCCGTCCCACCGTCAGGCTGGTCACGGCGATGATGCGGCCCCAGCCCCGCTCACGCATCCCCGGCAGGACGGCCGCCGCGAGGCGAACGGTGGACAAAAAGGTCACGTCAAAGCCCCGCTGCCACGCTTCCTCGGTCACTGCGCTCGGCAGACTGGGGGGTGGGCCCCCCGCGTTGCTGACCAGGATGTCCACCTGTTCCGCCGCCGCCACCGCCGCCGCGACGCCCGCCTGGGTGCCCACGTCCGCGACGACCCAGCTGGCCCCCAGCTCATGGGCCGCTGTCCGCAGCGCCTCCTCGCTCCGCGCGGCGAGCGTGACTTGCGCGCCGAGTTCGGTGAGCGCCCGTGCCGCCGCAAACCCAATGCCCTTGCTGCCGCCCGTCACGAGGGCACGTTTGCCGTCCAGCCTGAAGAGGGTCATGGGCCGAGGCTAACAGGCCGCAGCGTGAGCGCGCACGCAGGCAAGCCGGGCGCGTCCGGGTAGCATGTGCCACATGAACGTGCCGCGTCTCGCCGTTACCCTGATCGCTGGCCTGAGCGCCACGCTGATCGCCTACAGCGCCTTTTACGTGCGGGGCGACACGGGGGGCGTCATGGCCTACCTCCGCGAACACGCGCAGGTGCGGCGGCTGGCCGGCAGCGGCGCGGACGCAGGGCAGGTGCAGGCCGCGCGGCAACACCTCGCCGCCCTGGCTGGGCAGGTGGCTGCGCCCGACTTTGCGGCCCGGATGCTGCCGGTGGCCCTCCTGATCGGGGCGGGGATTGCCCTGCTGGTGTGGCAACTCTTCGGCTCGCGCGCTGAACGCCCTGAACAGGCAGACGTACAGGAACGCATGGTGCTGCGCCTGGCCTACCGCAAGGGCGGGCACTTTACGCTGGGCGACCTGGAGGCCGCCTCACCTCTCAGCGGCGAGCAGGCCAGTGCCGTGACCCGCCGCATGCTGGATGCGGGCCGGCTGAGCCGTGAGGGCGAGACCTTCTCGCTGCTGGTCCCGTGAGCACGGTGGACCGCTCTCCGGGCGACCTCGCCCGCTTGCTGGCCGACGCGCAGCACGGACCGCACTACAGCGTACGCGCCGCGCTGGCCCTGATCGACGGCCCACCCCCACCCCGAGTCGCGGGCCTGCTCGCGGGCCTGACCGGCAGCAAGCGGGCGCTATGGACCGGGATCGCACAGGTGACGGGCACCACACGCCCACCGGGCGACGCGGGCCTGACCCGACTTTCCGAGTGGGAAGTAGAGGCGGCCCGCGCCCTGACCCCCGATCAGCTTACCCTGCGCCTCGACGGGCGGCGGGCGGGCGAACTGCTGCTGGAGCATGTGCGGGAAGTCCTGTGGACGGCGGGCAAGATTGCGGCGGCAGCCGGGCAGGTCCGGCAGGCCTGAACCGGTGCGGAAGAGGCCCACGCCGCTTCTTTCCTCCTCGGTCAGGCCCTGGTCTCCCGGCATGGAGACTGGCCCACTCTCCCTCTGGGCTACTGACGCGGAAGACCACCGGGGATCTTCCTTTTGCGCTGCGTTTCTGCCGCTGCGCCTTCCTGGTACCCCGTTGCTTGACTGCGGAACGAGCCACCCGGGCAGGTCCGCTGGAATTGGCGGATTTGCAACAAGAGCGTCCCTCCGCCTTTGGGAAGGGAGAAGCATGGAGACGAAGCTCTGCGGCTTCGTAAAGACTCCGGTCAATCAGTTGCAAAATTACCGGCCAACCCGAGCGGAGCGAGCGGGAAAAGCGGTGACGGAGAGGCGCGGAATGACCGGAGCGGAGGAGATGGAACGGATGATCCGGAAACCGTACCAGTCCTCATCACCTGGATTTTCTAAAATGTCCTCGTTCGGGGGTCCACGGTCCTTGTCCGCCTGCTCTTTACTTGCGTCCTCCTGGACGTGAAACTTGGTGAGCTGGCGTTCCGGGTGCAAAAGCATCAGGCGGCAGCGGTAGGAGCGAGGTTCTTCTGGGCTTCAGCCTGCTGCCCAGCCGCAGGCGCGGAGACAGCCACCTGGGAAGCAGGCCTTCTCGTGGGTTGGGCGGGGCCCTCCCGATCTCCATGCTCCTGTTCATCAGCCTGGGTGTGGTGTTCGCCACCCAGGCGTGCCGCCGGGAAGGGGCCCTGGCCCACAGGAACAGAGAACCTGGCCCTGTCACTGCTTGAGGCGCTGCGCACCGTGCCCGTGATCGCCGCGTACCACATCACCCTCTGCCCTCGTCGCGCAGCCAGGGCCAGCGCTCCCGGTAGCTGGCGGCCTTGGCGGCGTAGAGGCTGGGGGTGTGGTTGTTGGCGTTGGGCTTGAGCCTCCCGGCGGCGAGGTCCATCAGGCCAAAGGGAGCGTAGACCTCCCCCGCCGCACCGATACCCACGCAGGTACATTCGACGAGAAACTGATCGATGCCCTCGCGAACACTGCCCAGTGGCGGGCGGGTCAGGCCGTAGCGCTCCGGAAACCAGAGGTGGACGCGGGCCTGGTTGCGGACCTCTAGGGTGACGTCCAGATCGGCGAACAGGGCAGCGGCCCGGCGAATCACGGCGTCCTCGGCCCCATAGCTCGTGTCGGGGTCCCAGTAAAACAGGTCGTAGTCGCGGATGTTCGCACCGGGCGGCTGTCCGCTCTGGGTGTTCCAGACCGTACCGAAGAGTGCACCCGCCACCAAGTGGGCCTGGGAGACGCCCAGCGCGGGCAGACGCTCCAGGATGGCGGCATTGACTGTGTTGAGCCGCACGAGGCGCAAAAACTCAGCGGCCGTCACGCGCCGCTTCCAGCAGGGAGGGAAAGTGTTCGGCGCAGGACCACGCGCGCTCCCACCCGGGCCAGGTGTGCCCGAGGCGCAGCGGGGGCAGGAGATGGGGCGGAACTGCCAATCCCCGGGCGCCCACGATGGCCCCCACCACGCACGCGACCGTGTCGCTGTCGTCGCCCAGCAGGACGGCAGGCTCCACGCATTCCTGCCAGGAGTCGGCGCGGGCGTGGGCAATGGCCGCCTCCAGCGTATCCAGTACGTAGCCGCTCTGGGAGGTGAGGTGGCCGTCCAGCCCAGCGCGTACCCGGGCCCGCACTGCCGCACGGGCGGCACGCTCTCCGGCCTGAAAAGCGTCGTGGGCCGCCCGGGTCCCGAGCCCCAGAAGTTCGGCGTCCAGCAGGGTTCGCCGGGCGTCATGGCCGTCCATAACGCGCAGGGCCGCCTCTGCCGCCGCGCGGTAGGCCGCGCCCTCCCGCAACGCGTCCACAAAGGCCGTAAAAAAGAGGGAAGCGTAGACGCAGCGCGGATCGGCGTGGGTCAGGGTTGTGACGAGCGCCGACTCGCGGGTCAGGGCCTCTCCCCGGAAGCCAGCGAGCCAGACCGCCGCCACGCGCATCAGGCCACCGTTGCCCGCGCTCTGAAAGCCACTCGCGGCCCAGGCGCGTACGCCACCCTCAGGGGTGCCATAGCTCAGGGCCGAGCGGGTCAGGCTGCCCACATCGGGCGGACCCGCGTTCAGCCACTCGGTCAGGGCAGCCCGCACGTCCTCCAATCCGCCGCCGTTGGCGTAACCCAGCAGGGTGGCTGCCGTCATCTGGCTGTCGTCGGTGGCCTCGCCGGGAGCAAAGCCGAACACGCTCCCCGACTGGTAGTCGGGGAAAGTATCGCCGTGGCGGGCGCGAACGGTTTCAGACGTCTGGAACTCGGTGGCCGCCCCCAGGGCATCGGCGGCGGTCAGCGAGAGGAGGACATGGAGCTGGAGGTCTGTCACGGGACCATTAGACCTCCTGGGAAGGAGCAGAGGGGCGCAGCGTCAGGAGAAGAGGTTAACCAGCCTCCCCCGCCAGGCGCTCCTGCACCACCTGCCAGACTTCCTCGGCCAAGGCCTCGGCGTCGCGGGTGGCGTTCAGCACCAGAAAGCGGGCTGGGTCCCGCGTGACGAGCGCCCGGAAGCCCGCGCGTACCCGCACGTGAAAGGCGAGGTCCGCGCGCTCCAGCCGGTCCGGCTGCCCGCGTGAGGCGGCGCGCGCCAGCCCCAGCGCCGGGTCGAGGTCCAGCAGCACGGTGAGGTCCGGCGTGAGGCCGCCCGTCACCTCGCGGGTCAGGTCCACCAGCAGGTCGCTGTCCAGCCCACGTCCGAAGCCCTGGTACGCCAGGCTGGAGTCGGCGTAGCGGTCGCACAGCACCACCTCGCCCCGGTCCAGCGAGGGCCGGATCACGTCGCGCACGAGCTGGGCGCGGCTGGCCGAGTACAGCAGAAATTCCGGGAGCGGGTTGATACTCAGGCTGGGATCAAGGACCACTTCGCGTACCCGCATCCCCAGGGGCGTGCCTCCCGGTTCACGCGTGGTGATGTGGCCGATGCCAGCCTGGGTCAATCGGGCCGCCAACCGGGCCATCTGCGTGCTCTTGCCCGCACCCTCGGGACCCTCGAAGGAGATGAAGAGGGGCGGCGTCGCGGCGCCGCTCATAGACCGGTGGGGTGGTGCAGAAATTGCCAGGGCAGGCCAAACTCGTCTTCCAGCCGCGCGGCGAGGGCACGTACCCCGAATACTTCCGTCTCGTAGTGCCCGGCGTACACCACATTCACCCCGTACTCAAAGGCATCGTGGAAGTGCTTGTGTTCGGGCTCGCCCGTCAGCAGGGTATCCAGGCCAGCCTCAGCGGCCTCGGCAATCGCCTCCGCGCCGCTGCCGCTCACGATGCCCAGGCGGTGAACATTGGGCTGCCCGCCCCCGTGGACCAGACAGATTTCGCCCGTCAACTTCTGCACCCGGTCCGCAAAGTCTTGCAGGGACAGGGGGAAGGGCAACTCGCCCGCCAGCCCGATCTTGTGGCCCTGCCAGTCCCCAAAGGGCTGGGTGTTCTGGAGGCTGAGCGCACGGGCGATCATCGCGTTGTTGCCCACCTCGGGGTGTGCGTCCAGCGGGATATGCGCGGCGTACAGGTTGAGATCCGCCATCAGCGCCGTGCGAATCCGTTGCCCGTGCGGGCCGGTCACGGGCAGGGGCTTGCCCCAGAACAGGCCGTGATGCGTAAGGAGCAGGTCTGCGCCGCTGTCCGCAGCGTCTTGCAACGTTTTCAGGCTGGTGTCCACGCTCGCCGCCACCCGCCGGACAAGGGGCGTGCCCGCGATCTGAAGGCCGTTGAGGCTGGGGTCCGGGTAGGCGCGGATGTTCAGGTACGTGTTCAGCCACTGCACCAGCGTGTCGCGGTCTACCTCGCCGCGCACGGAAGGAGAAGAAGAAAGGGCGTCGGTCATCGGGTGCATTGTAGGGGGGCCGCCCCGCGCCAACCGTCAGCCCAGAGCCCTTGCACGCCTTTCATCCCAGCGGCTGACTGGGATGGGCACCCTCCACCACTTCCAGACGGTTGCCGAAGGGGTCTTTCAGGAACACGCGGGGCACTCCGGCCTCCGCATCCGTCCGGTAGGCGACCGCGTGGGCGTCGCAATGCGCCTGAAACGCCGCGAGGTCTGCGCAGCGCAGCGCCGGATGACCCTTCTCGCGCGGAACGAAGTCCGGCGCCACGCCAATGTGAAGCTGCCGCCCATCGGGCAGTCCGAACCAGACGCCGCCCCGAGTCCGCAAGCCTTCCGGTTTGAGCAGTTCGGGCATACCCAGAAAGTCACCGAAAAAGGCGCTGGCCTGTTGCTCACAGCCAGCGGGAGCCTCGATCTGCACGTGGTCCAGTCCAGAAATCAGGGAAGGCATAACAGGAGCGTAGGGCCGTACAGACCCCAAGCTCGTTACTCCGACGAGGACAACACCCTTCGCTTTATCCCTCACTCTTCTCATAATAGAGAAGAGCAAAAATGAGACATTAACGGGCAGTTCCTTCCCCGTTGGCAGGAGGCCTACCATGACGCACCTCGACGACCAGAACCTCATCCTCGACACCGATTCGTACAAGAGCAGCCACTTCCTGCAATATCCAGCGGGCACCACCCGGCTGTTTAGCTACCTGGAATCGCGCGGAGGGCGCTACCCGGCCACCCGCTTTTTCGGGCTCCAGTACATTCTGGACCGCTACCTGACGCGCCGGGTGACGCGTGAAAACGTGGAGGAGGCCCGGGCCCTGATCGAGGCGCACGGCGAGCCCTTCCCCTACGAGGGCTGGATGCGGGTGGTGGCGCACCACGGGGGGCGCCTGCCCCTGGAAATCCGCGCTGTGCCCGAGGGAACGCTGGTGCCCATCCACAACGTACTGATGAGCGTGACGAACACGGACCCGGAACTGCCCTGGCTGGTGGGCTGGTTCGAGACGATGCTGATGCGGGTGTGGTACCCCACGACGGTCTGCACCCAGAGTTACCAGTTACGCGAAATCCTCCGCCGGGCGCTGGAGGAAACGGGTGACCGCGCCGCCGAGGAACTGCCCTTCAAACTGCATGACTTCGGCTCACGTGGGGTCAGCAGCCGCGAGAGCGCGGGGCTGGGTGGTTTGAGCCACCTCGTCAACTTTCAGGGCACCGACACGCTGGAAGCCCTGCGCGTGGGCCGCAACCACTACGCGGCCGACATCGCCGGATTCTCCATTCCCGCCGCTGAACACAGCACGGTCACGAGTTGGGGCAAGGAGCATGAGGTGGACGCCTACCGCAATATGGTGAACACCTTTGGCAAGGCAGGCGGCATCTACGCGGTGGTGAGCGACAGCTACGACCTCAAGCACGCCATCAACGTCCACTGGGGCGAAACGCTGCGGCCCCTCATCGAGGAAAGCGGCGCGACGCTGGTGGTGCGCCCCGACTCGGGTGATCCCCCCGCGATGGTCCGCCTGACGGTAAACGCGCTGGCGGCCAAATTCGGCACGACCACCAACAGCAAGGGGTACAAGGTGCTTCGGCATGTGCGCGTTATCCAGGGCGACGGTATCGACGAGGGAACCATCCGGCAGATTCTGGACAACCTGAAGGTGGACGGCTTCTCAGCGGAAAACGTGGCCTTTGGCATGGGCGGCGCGCTGCTGCAGAAGGTGGACCGCGATACGCAGCGCTTCGCGTACAAGGCGAGCGCGGGCCTAGTGGACGGTGAGTACCGGGGCATCTACAAAGACCCCGTAACGGACCCCGGCAAGCGCAGCAAGGACGGCGTGCTGGACCTCGTGCAGGAGGGCGGGCGCATGGTGACGAAGGCGTACAAGACCTTCGACACCGACTTCCCCGGCTCGCTGATGCGGACGGTGTACCGCGACGGCGAGCTGCTGGTGCGCGACACGCTGGAGGAGATCCGGGGACGGGCGTGAACTCGGCACCACCGGGTCGCTCGGAACGGATTTCGGGCGGTCTCATTGGCCTCTTGATCGGCGATGCACTGGGCGTTCCCTATGAATTTCACGGCCCCTGTGCCATTACCCCCTTTCCCCAGATTGAATTCGAGCCGCCTGCAGGATTTCAGCGGCCACGCGCGGGCGTGCCACCAGGAACTTGGTCAGACGATGGTGCGCAGGCCCCCCCGTTCTCCCGCATTCCCTGCTGGCGTGTGGGCGTTTCGATGCGCAACACTTTGCCCGTGGGCTGACGCAGCGGTACGAAGACGGCTTTATGGCCGTTGCCGAGGTGTTTGACGTTGGCGTTCAGACGGCCACCGCCATTCACAGGCTGAAGCGGGGTGTCGCCCCGCCAGAAGCGGGAGGCGGAGACGAGAAATCAAATGGGAATGGCTCGCTTCTGCGGGCGCTGCCACTTGCCCGCTGGCACACAGGAACCGACGCAGAGCTGATTCGGGACGCGCGGGCACAGTCGGTGGTCACACACGCCCATCTCCGCGCGCAACTCTGCTGCGCGCTCTACTGCCTCTGGGCGAGGGGGGTTTTGGAGGATACTGAGCAACCTTTTGACCACGCCGTAGAAACCATACGGGCCATGGATGACCGAACAACGGACGAACGCGACGAGTTTGAATTTTTGATCCGCCCCCATGGCAAGCACCAATGTCGGGGAAGTGGCTATGTGGTTGATTCGCTCTTCTCGGCACACTGGGCATGCGAGAACGGCAGCTTTGAAGCAGTGGTGAAATCCGCTGTCTCGCTGGGACAGGACACGACGGCTTGCATCGCAGGAGGCATTGCTGGCCTCCGGTTTGGTAGAGATGCTCTTCCTACGCGCTGGAGCAAAGCGTTGAGAGGGAGCAATATTTACACGCCTTTACTTGAGCGGCTCTTGCAGCAAGATATTTCGATGAAAGAAATTTGAGGATACGCGGCGACGCCCGGCTCCAGACCCTCTTCCCCGACAATGCCGAGCGCACCCTACCCTGCGTCACGCTGTGGCGGCCCGTGGGCGGCGCGAGCTGGCGCTGATCGCCGCTTCGGGCTTCCACGCCTTTCCGCCTCACCTGGCGAATCCGCCCATCTTCCCGCCAGTGCTGAGACTTTAGAGCATGTGTCAAAGTGCGGACTTCTCTGTGACCGACGCCCAGCGAGCGAACTTGAATGCGCATTGGGAGTATGGGGAGCCGTGAGGGGTGCCCTTCCCCTCACGGCTCCCTTCAGACAACTGCTCTCAGTACGCCGAGAAAATCGCGCGGGACTGGAGCGCGCGGCGCAATGGGGCCCGCCTGGGGAATTTGGCACCGACTTCGGGGTGAGCTGACAGTACGCGGTTCAAGTGGTGGGCGCGCAGGGCAGACATCAGGAGTTGTGGGCGCCCTCCAAGGAACTGGAAGCGTTCAACGCGGCAATTCAGGGAGCCATTGGCGTGGCGCACCACCTGGGCGTGGGGTACACGGAGTGGATAGGTCCTGCGGCACACCTTCCCCACGGGTTCTCGCCCACGCCTAAACCTTTTTGGCGACGCCCCGCCTCCCCCTCCCATGACGTAATGGGGGCAGGAGGCGTACACCCATGACCCACCCCAGCGAAGACCAGCCCGCTGAGAACACCGCCGCGCACCCGCGCATCACTCCGCTACAGCCGCCCGCCGCAGCGGTACAGGACCTGCGCCTGCCGGAGACTCCACAGCCGCGACCTGCCCCCGAGCCTCAAGCGCCCTATGATCCCTGGGCTCCCATGGGCGGGGGCCACAGCGGCGCGGCGAACACCCAAGCCGCCCAGCCGCAGTGGCCCACCACTTACGCCGTCCAGCCTGATCCCTACACGGGGCTGCCGGGCGACATCGCGCAGAAAAAACTCACCGCGGGACTGCTCGCCATCGTGTTCGGAGCGCTGGGCGTCCACAAATTCTACCTGGGACTGAACACGCCGGGCGCCATCGTGCTGGGCGCGCAGGTGGGCGGCTGGATGCTGGCGTTCTTCGTGGGCCTGATCACCCTCGGTCTGGGCCTGTTCGTGACCATTCCCCTCGCCATCCTGTGCAGCAGCGCGCTGGGCATCCTCGGATTGATCGAGGGCATCCTGTACCTCACGAAGTCGGACGAGGAGTTTTACCGGCAGTACGTGCTGGAGCGTCGGGCGATTCTGTAAGCGACCAAGAGGGAAATCCGCCGTGCTTCTCAGGCAGCGCTTGCGTTGACGACCGCCACGTTGACGCCTGAAGGGCCAGCCCCCGCCCCAGGACGTTCCCAGGGCTATCCACCTCAGGTTGAAACCCTGCGTTTTCCGCCGTCTGTAGACACGGCTCAGCTTCCGAATCTCAGGTGCCTCACGCTCGTGCCGTGGTCACGGATTTCGCGCAAGGCCTCAATCCCGAGTTCCACATGGGTCTGCACGAAGCGAGAGGTGACGAGGCGGTCACTTTCAGAGGTCTTTACACCGTCAGGGATCATGGGCTGGTCAGACACCAGCAGGAGCGCCCCCGTAGGGATGTGGTTGGCAAAACCGACGGTAAAGAGGGTGGCGGTTTCCATGTCGATGGCCATGCAGCGGATGCGGCGCAGGTAGTCCTTGAAGGCGTCATCGTGTTCCCAGACACGGCGGTTGGTGGTGTACACCGTACCGGTCCAGTAGTCCAGGCCGCGCTCGCGGATCATGGCGGAGACCGCCTGCTGGAGGGTGAAGGCGGGCAGCGCGGGCACCTCAGGCGGAAAGTAGTCGGTGGACGTACCCTCGCCCCGGATCGCTGCAATGGGCAGGATAAAGTCGCCCAACTTGTTGCGGCGCTTGAGGCCCCCGCACTTGCCCAGAAAGAGCGCTGCGTGCGGAGCCACCGCGCCCAACAGGTCCATGATCGTGGCCGCGTTGGCGCTGCCCATCGTGAAGTTGATCATGGTGATGTTCTCGGCGGTCACCGTGGGCATCGCCTTGCCCTGGCCCCGGATGGTGCCCCCCGTTAGGTCCGCGAACATCTCCAGGTAGTTCCCGAAGTTGGTGAGCAGGATGTACTGCCCGAACTCCCCCAGCTCGGTGCCGGTGTAGCGGGGCAGCCAGTTGCGGATGATGTCCTCTTTGGTTCGCATGCGGTGTCCTCCTGAGCGGCAGTAGACCGGATGGAACGGGCAGGACGCGCCGGGGGGAGCCTTTAGCTTTTGGCCTTTAGCCGCCCAGCGCCCACGCCAGATCGCGCCGCAGGTCCTCCAGACGCTCCACGCCCACACTCATGCGGATGGTCTGGGCGGAGACGCCCGCCGCGCGCCGGGACGCTTCGGGAAGGCGGCCGTGGGTGGTGGTCCAGGGGTGGACCACGAGGGTGCGGGTGTCGCCCAGGTTTGGAGCGATGCGGATCACCTGCAGGCGCGGCAGGAATGCGGCAGGGTCCGGCACCTCAAAGGTCAGGACCGCGCCGAAGCCGCCACGCAGGTATTTCTGGGCCAGGGTGTGGTGTGGGCTGCCGGGGAGGCCGGGGTACGAGACGCGGCCCACTTGAGGATGTGCCTCCAGCCACTGTGCCAACGCGAGGGCCGTCTCGGACTCACGCGTCAGGCGCAGGGCGAGGGTTTCCAGGCCCTGGGCGATCAGGAAGGCGCTGTGGGGACTGAGGGTCATCCCCAGTTGGTGCGCCCCGAACCAGCGCTGCCGCCACGCGAGGGCCTGATCGCCGCGCAGCATCAGGATGCTGTTCTCGCCACCGTCGGTGTAGATGGGATTGCGCATCAGGTCGTGCTGGGTGCCCACGGTCACGCTGCCGCCCAGCACAGCGCCGTGTCCGCCCGCCCACTTGGTGAGCGAGTGCGTCACGATGTCGGCCCCGTGCTCCAGCGGGCGGCACAGGTAACCCACGCCGCCCCAGGTGTTGTCGATGCCCAGCAGCGCCCCGTGCTGGTGGGCAATCTCGGCCAGCCTGGCGATATCGGGCACGTCGCCTGCGGGGTTACCGATGGTCTCGGCCCAGACGAGGCGGGTATTGGGCTGCATGGCCGCCTCAATGGCTTCCGGGGTGTTCTCCGTCAGGGTGGCCGAGATGCCCATCAGGGGCAGGATGTTGTTCAGCAGCCCCGCCGTACCGCCAAAGAGGCTGGAGGTAGACACCACATGGTCTCCCGCGCGGCACACCGACAGAATGGCCGTGAAGGTGGCCGCCTGCCCCGTGGCGAGGGCGACGGTGGCCGCGCCGCCTTCGAGGGCCGTGAGCCGCTCTTCCAGCGCCCGGACCGTGGGGTTCTGAATGCGGGCGTAACTGAAGCCGCCATTGAGTTGAAACTCGCTCTGCGCTTCTTCCAGGGTGGCAAACTGAAACGCCGCCGCCTGATGGATGGGCATGCCCACCGTCTCGCCCAGGCCGCGCGGGATGCCCGTCTGCACGGCGGCCGTCTCGAAGCTCCAGTCGTCGGGGGTCAGGTCGTCATGGGGGCCGGTCATGCTCCTTACGCTACGCGGCGCGAGGGGGTAGCGTGGCGGGCATGTCCTACCTGTCCGAACTTCGCGCCGTGTGGGGCACCGCGCCCCTGTTGTCCGTCGGCGTTAGCGTGCTGGTGCAGGATGACCACGGCCGCGTACTGCTCCAGCGCCGAGGCGACGACGGCCTGTGGGGCATTCTCGGCGGCGGGCTGGAACCCGGCGAAGACTTTCTGACCGCCGCCCACCGGGAGCTGTACGAGGAATCCGGACTGGCTTGCTCCAACCTCACCTTGTTGTCCCTGGAGGAGGGCCTGGTCAGCGGCCCGGAGTTCTACCACCGCTACCCCAACGGCGACGAGATTTACCTGGTGGGGATGCGCGCCCACGGTACCCTGCCTGCCGAGGCCCTCAACGACGCTGCCCCAGACGACAGCGGCGAGACGCTGGAACTGGCGTGGTTCGCGCTGGACAAACTGCCGCCCTTACCGAGCAACATCAACCGGGCGGGTCTGAACGTCCTGCGCGTGCGGGCAGGGTTGCCCCCACTGCCCCTGAATCCCTTTCCAGCCCCTCCCCCCGCCGCAGATCACATGCGGCGGCTGCGGGAGGTCGTGGGGACGCGGCCCCTCTTCGCGCCAGGGGCGAACGTGATCGTGGCGGATGGAGAAGGCCACCTGCTGCTCCTGCAACACGGCAGCACTGGACGGTGGACCCTGCCCGGGGGTGGGCTGGCGCCCGGCGAGAGCCTGACGGACTGCGCCCAGCGTGAACTGCGCGGGGCAACAGGGCTGAGTGCGGCACACCTCGAACCCCTGCGGATGTACGCCGGGGCCGAGTGCCGCTTCACCCGTCTGAACGGCGACGTGATCGACAACATCTCGGTGCTGTACCGCGCCCGGGGCGTGACGGGAACACCAACCCTCCCGCCCGGTGAAATTCCGGGAACGGCGTGGTTCGCCCGCAACGAACTGCCAGGAGAGGATGAGTTCAGCGGCGCCGTTGGCTGGGCCATGATGCGGGAATGGGCTGACAGCTGCCCCCCCGACCGCTTCCCCTCATAGCCCTCGCCGCCGTCTCCCCGTCACCCCACCCAGCACCAGACCCACCAGCGCAGGCAGCGTGAACAGCAGCAAAAAGCCTGCCACGTTGCTGTCGCCCATCATGTTGCCCAGCGGACGGCCCAGCGCCACGCTGACCGGGCTGCCGAGCCAGGCGAGGACCGTCCACAAGCCGCCCTCCAGGCCGCGCGACTCCACAGCGTTCTCCAGCCACCGCACACCCAGCAGGCCCAGGGTTTGCAGGGCCAGGGCGGGCAGCAGCGTGAGGACCGAGCGTAGGCCCCGCTCCGCCCGCCCGGACAAAAAGCCCAGCAGGAGGGGCCCCAGCACTGGCACCCAGCCCAGCAACAGTGCCACGGGCAAGAGCATGACCGCGTTCACCCAGAGCATGGGGCGAGTGTAGGGGGCCGCCCACCTGCCTGCGCGCTGCGTAAGCCTGCCTTTACCTTCCCTCCTCCTGGAGTGAGGAGAGCCTGATTGCCACTTGAGGGGAACGGCACAGGCGGACTTGACCCCCCACTCAAACTGACCGCTGAGCGTTTGAGGTTTCAGGCCTTTACCCGCGCGTCCCCACTGTGCCCTGGAGGCTTCCCATGCGTAGAAATCCTGTGCTGCTGATCGCCCCGCTGCTCCTCGCCTCCTGCGCACCGTCCATGATGGCCCCGAACGCGGGCACCACCGACGGTCTGTTTCTGCAGGCCATCACGGGCAGCAACCTGTTCGAGATCCAGTCCTCGCAGGTGGCGCTGAGCAAGGCCACCACGCCCGCCCTGAAAGCCTATGCCCAGCACCTGATCGACGATCACCAGAAGGCGCAGGCCATGGTGAGCACGTTGGCGGCCGCGCGCGGCGTGCCTCTGCCCAAGGTGCTGCCGCCCGAACTGATGCTCAAGGTCAACACCCTGGCGATGATGGACGGCGCGGCCTTCGAGAAGGCGTACCTGCAAGAGCAGGTGGTGGCCCACCAGTTCACCCTCAGCCTGCTGCAAAACGAGCAGTTGGGCGGGAAGGACGCGGCGGTGGTGGCCTTTGCCAACGAGCAGGTGGGCCCCATTCAGGAGCACCTCGCCCAGGCGCAGGCCATGATGATGCCGGACGGAGCGGTGCCGATGAATCACTAAGGGAAACAGAGGGGCGAGGGGGCCAGCGGCTACAGGCCCTCCTCCCCCTCCAGCTGGGCCTGCGTCGGTACTCCCCGGAGTGCCCAGCGCAGGCCCAGCGCCGTGACAATACCCACCAACATCAGCGTCAGCCAGGGGAGCAGGGGCAGCCCGGCGCGTTTGCCCGCATCGGTCAGCAGTCCCCCCACCAGGTTGCCCACCGCGCCGCCGAGCCCCAGGCTGATGGCCGAGAAGCCGAAGTAACTGCCCGTCATGCCCGCTGGAGCCAGGCGCGCAGTCAGGGCCTGCTGCGTTGGGTACACGAGCATGGTGCCCAGGCTGTAGAGGGCCACGCAGGCCAGCAGTTGCGGGAAGGTGGCGGCAAAGCCCATCAGGCCCAGGCTGAGGCCCACCGCGAGGACGGCGGCGACGAGGGCCGTGCGCGTCCGCCACCGCCGCTCTACCAATCGCAGCAGGGGGTACTGCAAGACCACCGCTAGCCCCGCCGAGAGGCCGTACAGCGGTCCCGTCGCCCCCGGTCCGGCCAGCGCCACCGCCTTGAGCGTCACGGCCACGTTAATCTGCGTGCTGAGCAGGAAATAGCCCACCAGCACGAGGGTAAAGCGGCGGAAACGGTGATCCAGCGCCGCTGCCCTCAGCCCCGCGAAGCCGCTTCCTCGCTCGGCAGCGGGGCGCAGGTGGGGCAGGGTGACGGCCAGCAGCGCGAAGGCCAGCAGATACACGCTCCCCGCCGACACCGCGGCCGTCCGGAAGCCGAGGTGGATCAGCCACGCGCCGATCAGGGGGCCCGTCACCATGCCCAGGTTGCCCGAGATGCTGACCAGGCTAAACATCCGGGCGCGGTGTTCAGGCCGGGTCACCGCGGTGATGGCAGCACTCTTGGGCGCGTCGAACAGGCCGCCACCGATGCCCGCCAGCAGGGACGCCGCGAGCAGCACGGGCAAGGCGTCCGCAAAGCCCATCCAGGCGAAGCCCAGCGTGCGAATCAGGCACCCGGCCAGGATGAGTGGTTTGGGCCCTATGCGGTCCGCCCACGCGCCGCCAAACACGGTCAGCCCCTGCTGGGTCAATTGCCGCAGCCCCAGCACCAGCCCCACGCTGGCCGCCGCCCAGCCCAGTTCGTCCACAAAATGCACGGTGACGAGGGGCACCACCAGGAAAAAACCGCCCCACATCAGGTACGTCACCGCGATCAGCCCGGTCTGGGCCGCCGAGGAGCGAAAGGGGACGGGGGCGGCGGAAGGGGTCACGCGGGCGAGTGTACGCCTCTCCCCGGCCCACGCGTCCCAGAAAGCGAAACGGGGGGCCGCAGCCCCCGTCTCCGTCCTGATTTCTACGTTCACCCACCCACATGCACCACGGGCCGCCGCGCCTCGTCGCGCTCGGCCACGCGCAGGACCTCGTGGGTAAGCGGGGGCACGTCGCCCTCACCCGCGAGCAAGAAGCGCAGGGCGTTGACCGCCGGGCCCTTCTCGCTCCACTCGAAATACACGTGGGGCGGCACGCCAGTCAGGTCACGGATGTGCAGCAGGACGGCGGCGATGGTGTTGGGCACGCTGCTGCCCTCGGCGCGCAGGATGGCGTGGCGCCCCACCTGCACGCCCTTGATGGGTACGGTGGAACTGAAGTTGCTCGCGTCGTTGACCTCCACTTCCAGGAAGAGGGCCGTCTCACCGGGCGGGAGGTGGGTGTCGAGCCGTACCTCCAGTTCCTTGAGCTGGTACTCGGTGAGGTCACCGGCATTCAGGCGGTTGGCGATAAAGCGCACGGGCAGGCCCCGCGCCGCCGTTTCCCGCAACAAGCGGTCCCCCTCGGCGTCGAGGGTAACCTGCGCCACGCGCAGTTCGGTGCTGCGGCTGACGCGTGAGATCACGCTGACCACCAGAATGGCAGCGATGAACATCAGGGCGATATAGAGGCCCTCGGGCTGGCCCAGCAGCGTGCGCGTGATGGTGTAGATGAAGATCAGGCTGATGATGCCGAAGGCGGCGGCGGTCCCCCGGTGCCCCCGGCGCAACTCGTTGAGAAACACGGCCACAGCCGCCGAGGTCATCAGGGCGAGCACGCCCGTCGCGTAGGCCCCAGCCTGGGCGTCCACGTCCGCGCGAAACAGCACCGTGACCAGAAAGCACATCCCAATAAAGATGACGACGAGGGGCCGCGTGGAGCGCGCCCAGTCGGGGGCCATGCCGTAGCGCGGGAGGTAGCGCGGCACGATATTCAGCAGCCCCGCCATCGCCGAGGCGCCCGCGAACCACAGGATCATCACGGTGGACAGGTCATACAGGGTGCCGAAACCATCCCCGAACTGCCGGTGCGCCAGGTACGCCAGCGCGCGGCCACTCGCCTCACCCTTGGGCTTCTCGACAACCACGGTTTCGGTGCCGCCCCCGGCGGCGGGCGTAACGGTGACGGTCAGGGGCACCACGTCCCTCTTGGTCTGCGCCTGAACGCTCAGCTTACGCGGACCGTCAAGGCGTGGAATGGCGGGAAGATGCAGGGCGTACAGCTCGCGGGGCGAGTGGGGATTGTCGAGCGGCACGTTCACCACGGCCCGGCCCGCCGTCAGGTCCGAGGTGTTGACCGCGCGCGTCACCGAAATGTCCGGCCAGAAGGCCGAGTGCGGAATCAGCAGGGTACAGACCGTGGCCGAACCCAGCAGCAGCGTGCTCATCAGCAGGGCCGCCGTGGTGAGCAGCTTGCGGGCGTTGTTGATCCGCCCGATGGGACGCTCGGGGGTGTCGCCGGCCTCGCCCTTCACGAGGGGCATGACCACAACGCCCGTCTCGAAGCCGCTCATGCCCAGCGCGAGGCGGTGAAACACCAGCAGCGCGCCTCCAATCAGGGCGATGGGCGAGGCGTAGCTCTGGCGCAGCCCGGTCCACCAGTCACCGATGACAGTGGGGTGCGTGAACACCTCCAGCAAGCCTCGCCCCAGCACCACGAAGTTCAGACCGATATACAGCACCACCAGCGCCACGGCAATGCCGATGGCCTCCTTGAAACCCTTGAGGAACACCGCCCCCAGCAGCGCGATGAGCCCCAGCGTGACGATGACCTGCTTGCCCTCGAGCGCCGACTTGAGCAGCGGGTTTTCCAGCAGGTGGGCCCCCGCGTCGGCGGCCGACAGCGTGATGGTGATGATAAAGCCCGTGGCGACAAAGCCCAGCAGCGCCAGCACAAGCAGTTTGCTGGGCCAGTAGCTCAGCAGGCGTTCGAGCATGCTCAGCGAGCCGTCGCCGTGAGGGCTTTCAAATGCCACCCGGCGGTACATGGGCAGCGCTCCCAACAGCGTCACGAGCACCAGCACCAGCGTGGCGAGTGGGGCCAGCGTTCCGGCATACAGGAAGGACAACCCCGGTGCGTAGCCCAAGCTGGAAAAGTAGTCCACGCCCGTCAGGCACATGACCTTCCACCACGGATGGGTGTGGTGCTGGGCCTGCGCGGCCCTGTCTTCTTCGTAAAAGCCCTCGCGCTCGGGCTGATCGGTTTCCAGAAACCAGCGCATAAAGGGACTCGTGGGGCCTGTGCCGGACATGGGGCCCAGTGTATGGATGTGAACGGTGGGCCGAAAGGGGGCGGCGCTTAGACAGGGGCTGACGCCTGACGGTCCCCCGCCCCTCCATTACGCTGGGGCCATGCCCGCTCCCCTTCTCCAGCCGCTGGCCCCCGGAATCCACGTCCTGCCCGGAGCCGTCAACAGTGTGGTCGCCGAAAACGGTGTGGGCGGCGCGCTGGTGGTGGACACGGGTCTGGACGAGTCGCACGCGCGCAAACTGCTGCGGGCGCTGGAGGCAGCGGGGTTGACGCCCAGCGCCGTCCTCAACACGCACAGCCACGCAGACCACCACGGGGGGAACGCCTTTCTGCTGGCCCGCTGCCCGGGGCTGGCAGTCTTTGCACCGCCGCTGGAAGCCGCGATCATCCACCACCCCATCCTCGAACCCCTGTCGCTGTTCGGCGCCCGGCCCCCACGCGAGCTGCAAAACAAGTTTCTGCTGGCCCCGGCCAGTCCGGCGCAGCCCCTGCCCGATGTGGGCCGCCTGACCCTGGGCGGCGTGGCGGTGGAGCTGCTGGATGTGCCCGGCCACGCCGCCCAGATGGTGGCCGTCCGCTTCGGGGACGTGCTGTATGCCGCCGACGCCCTCTTCGGCCCGGAAGCGCTCGCCAAGCACCCCCTCACCTTCTGCGCAGACTCGGCAGCCCAGAAAGCTTCGGCCACGCGGCTGGGCGAACTCGGAGGCGTGCGCCTCACGCTGCCCGGCCACGGCGAGTCGACGGAAGACCTGCCCGGCCTGGTGGCCGCCAACCTCGCAGCGTATGAACGCACCACCCGGGCCGTGCTTGAAGGGCTGGAGGCAGGCGAGGCCACGGTGGACGTGCTGCTCGCCCGGGTGTGCCGGAGGCTGGGCGTGGAGATGGCAAACGCGGGTGCGGTGGTCCTCAACCGCGCGGTGGTGAGCGCGCACCTCACCGAACTGCTCGAAACGGGCCGCGCCGTGCTGAGGGTGCGGGACAACGAACTGCGCTTCACGGCGCAGGTGTAGTCTTCCCCGGAATCAGACTGGGCCCACGCCCGCTTCCCCAAAGATGTACCGGTTCAAAAAGGGATTGCGGAACTTGCCGCCAGGATCGTGGCGTTCGAGCAGCTGCCGGAAGTCGGGCAGCCGCTCATACAGGGCTGTGAGGTGGGCGGGGGACAGGGTAAACACCTTGCCCCAGTGGGGCCGGGCGCCGAAGGGGGCCAGCGCTTCTTCCAGTGCGGGCAGCACCGCCCGCACCGCCCGCTCGTCGCGCCGCCAGGTGAAGTGCAGGGCGAGGCTGTCCCGGCGGTAGGCCGGACTCAGCCACAGATCATCGGCGGCGACGGTCCGGACCTCCGAGACCAGCAGCAGGGACGCGAACTGGTTTCCCAGGGCCAGAACGGCGCGCAGGGCCGCCGCCGCTTGGGCGCGGGGCACGAAGTACTCGCTCTGCAATTCCTCGCCCTGACTGGGGGTGTGGTCCAGACGGAAATGCGGCAGGCGCTCGTGCCAGGGTCCGGGCACCCCCTGCTGCGGCGTGCAGTGCGCAGCGGGCAATCCTGGCAATGGGTGGCAATCCGCCAGAGCGGCGGTGGCCCCAAAGTGGGTGGTGGGCAACGGCGCCGTGCTCCCGGCCGCCACCCGGCGCTTGAGCCAGACCTGATGAAAGCGGGGCTCCTGCCAGTCGGTGAACAGGCTTACGCTCTCGGCAGCTGCGAATAGGGCCGCCAGGTGGACCTCGGCGGTGGGAAATGGCAGGTGCTCGTACACCTCCTGCCGCACGTGGTAGGTCTCTTCCAGGGCCAGGGTCATGCGGGTCACGACGCCCAGAGCGCCCAGCGACACCACCATGCCGGCAAAGGCTTCGCCGTGCTCTTCCCGGGAGAGCGTGAGGAGTTCCCCGCCCGCGGTCACGAGGTCCAGCGCCGTCACCGCTGCCGCGAGGCAGGGCAGCCGGTCTCCTGAGCCGTGGGTGGCCGTCATACACGCCCCCACCACCGAGATGTGCGGCAGGGAGGCCAGATTGTGCAGCGCGTGGCCCTGCCGGTGCAGAAACTCACCCAGTTCCCCATAACGTACTCCCGCCTCCACCGTGACTGTGCCCGCCTGCCCGTCCAGGACCATGCCCCCCAGCCGCTCCAGCGAGAGCATCACGCCGCCCGTGTCGGCCAGGCCGTTGAACGAGTGGCGCGTGCCAATAACCCCGATGCGCTCCGAACAGGCCACGAGATCCTGCACCTCCGCCACGCTGCCGGGGCGGCGCCACGCCGAGGCCCGGTACGTGAGGTTGCCCGCCCAGTTGGTTTGAAGTGTCGTCGCGTCCATGTTGCCCCCTCTCTCCATCCTCCTCTCTGGCGCTTCTGTGGGGGCGGCCCTGCACAGACGGCCCCGGCCCGGGAGGCACCACCACGCGGCAGTCACGGGCGAACCCGGCGAGCGTGAAGAAACCCGCTATAGGGCCGCCCGGAGACCGGAAGGTAGCGTGTGGACATGACCAGCAAGAGCAAGGCCGCCCCCAAGAGCGCAGGCGCGAAGAGCGCTGCCCCCAAGAGCAAGGCCACGCCAGGCCGCAGCAAGAAGGCGTCGGCCCTGCCCGCCGGTGACGAGGCCGGACAGGACGCCGCCGTGACGGTGGCCCAGGCCGTCGCCAGCGACACCCCCGGCAGCGAGGAGCAAGAAGGCCTGAATCTGCAGGACGGGGCCACCCAGCAGGAGGACAGCCAGAACACTGTCCCCGAAACGGGCGCGCCCGGCGTGCAGCCCGGAGGCGAGGCCAAGGCCGACGCCGCGCACCTGCATACCGTGAACAACCGCCTGGTGGACCACGGCTACCTCTCCGAAGACGAGTTCGCCACCGTAAGCGAGACGCTGCAGCGCAACCTCGCCACCACCATCAGCCTGTACCTCAAGTTTAAGAAGTACCACTGGGACATCCGGGGCCGCTTCTTCCGCGATCTACACCTCGCCTACGACGAATTTATCGAGGAAATCTTCCCAGCCATCGACGAGCAGGCAGAGCGCCTCGTCGCCCTGGGCGGCAGCCCCATCGCCGCGCCGAGCGACCTGGAGCGCTTCAGCATCATCCGCGTGCCCACAGAAACCGTGCGCGACGCCCGTACCCAGGTGGCCGATCTGGTGACGGACCTGACCCGCATCGGCAAGGGCTACCGCGACGACTCGCAGACAGTGGACGAGGCCAATGATCCGGCCACGGCAGACCTGTACAACGGCTACGCAGCCATCATCGACAAGATCCGCTGGATGCTCCAGGCCATGCTCGACGACGACCGGATGGAGGGGGACCGGCGCTAAGGGCGAAGGGCAGAGCGCAAAGGGCCAAAACAGCGCCCTGCGCTCTGTCCTTCGCGCTCCGCTCCACGCGCCATGCCCAAGTTCGACTATTCCCTCGACTACCGCGCCCTGAGCCTGCGCGCCCATCCCGAGCTGTACCGGGTGGGTGTGGGGGAACAGGGCGTGCTGCTGGTGCAGCCGTATAAGGCCGAGATTTTGCCCCACTGGCGCTTCGCCACGCCCGACGCGGCGCGCGCGAGCAGCGAGAAGATCTACGCGATGTTTCTGGACTATCTGAAGGTTGGAGACTTCGTGGGAGCGGACATGGCCCGCAAGTTCTTGCAGATGGGCTTTACCCGCTCACGCCGCTACGCCAACCACAAGGGCGGCAAGAAGTACGCCGGACCCGTGCCCGGGAACAAGAAGGGCCAGAGCGGCGCCCACGGACGAGCCGAACTGCCCCGCAGCCCTGAGGACCCGGTGAAGGCCGAGTCAGCGCGTATCTTCAAGGCGAAGTGGGACGAGGCCGAGGCCAACCCCGAGTACGCGCGGCTGAAAAAGGAGCACAAGGCGCGGTACGGGTAGGGGCGTGCATGACCTGAATGCATTTGAAAGGCGGACAAAATTCATTGGGGGCCGAGAAGCCTTTCTATGACGGTTTTTTCGGATGGATGTTGCATCGATTGGCGGGTGGTGTGCCGGGTGAGGTACGCAGCGCACAAGCGCTGTCGTCCCAGCAAGATGGTCTTCTTGCCCGGGGGCCGATTCTTATGGGGGACAGAACCACCGAGATGAGCGAGCAACTTCACTTCCGGTGTGTCTACCGTCTCGCCGAGGGTGAAGACAAAGGCAGCGGCGAGCCAGGCCATGGCGACCAGGGTGTGCAGCGCTTCGAACTGCAGGACACGAACCTGTTCCCATCCCAGAGCGGTTTTGGTCCAGGAAAAGACGTCTTCGCTGCTCCAGCGCCTCAGATAGCGTCGTACGACCTGCCCGGCGTGAACGCCGGGCGAGACGGGCAAGCTCGTGGGCAGGGTCCAGCCCTGTTGTTCGCCTTTGGGCCGTGTGGGGAAGTGCAGATGGAGCGCGTGCACGTGGAGTTTGCCCTCGTCCACCCAGACCTCCTGCGCCCGGATCTCCGCTGGGGTTGGCCGCCAGCTGGGCTTCCCCTCCCGCAGGACGGGGCGGGACATCGCGAAGGTGTGTGATACGGGAGCAAGCTGC
Organism: Deinococcus hopiensis KR-140; assembly: GCF_900176165.1. NCBI lineage: Bacteria > Thermotogati > Deinococcota > Deinococci > Deinococcales > Deinococcaceae > Deinococcus > Deinococcus hopiensis. Next base: position 484,947 of record NZ_FWWU01000009.1, on the reverse strand, counting down.
AACGCAGCTTGCAGCGCACGGTTTTCCCCCGTGGGCTGCAGACGAACGCGCCGCTCAACATGCTGTGCACGAATGACGAAATCGACCTTGAGCCGCCTCCGTCGCTTCATTACCTTCAGGTCATCGAAGCCTCGGTCCAGGACAAAGATAATGCGCACCACACCCACTTCGCGCAGTGACCGCGTGATCTGCCTCAACGCTTCGAGCACGACCGCGTTCTCACTCAAAAAACCAGGACTCCGCGTGCTGTACGTGCGGTGATACAGCAGGCTTTGACGCCCCTATGGCGTTGAGGGTGTGGTATCCAGGAACGAGGTTGCCCTTCAGATCCCGCACCACATCCAGATGTTCCAGTTTCTGGCTGTGGGGCTTGCGGAGGTCTGAGCCATCGAGAACCACCACCACTTCCGCCTCACCTGCGACACGCTCTGCTCCCTGGGTCTGGAGCCGCTCGGTCAACGTCTCTGCATTCAGCTCGGTCCGCTGATTCTGGTGATGAATCAACCGTCGCAACCGGCGCTCAGCGTGGGGCGTCACCCCCATACTGGGTGTGACCCGGGCCATCTGCCGTACCCGTGTTGATCCACTCGCCAGGATCCCAGCGACCGCGCCGCAGAACCCCGCAAAGAGCCGTCGATCACCAAACAGACTCCGATACGGCTGGACAAAAGCATCGAGTCCAGCCACTTCCACCGGCGCTGACACCCTCATCCCCTGAATATGCAGACTTTTGTCCGGCTTTCAAGCTGCATAACTTGACTTCCCGTGCATTCCACGCTATTCTTTTGGACATCACCGCCCAGAGAGGCGGCTTTTTTATTGCCCTGGCTTGGCCAGGACCAGTAAATCGGCAGGCGTATTCACGTTGTGCAGTGCCGAGGGGCTCACCCGCTGCACCTCTACGAAGGGTACGAGGGCCGTTTGTTCCGGCAGGGCAGCTTCCCGCATTCGGCGCTCTCCCCCATCCAGCAGTCCAGTGACCCGCTCCAGCAGCGCCGTGTGGTACAGGGCGGCGAGCGGTTGAGGCTCCCAGGCTGCGTCCAGGGCCCGGACGGCCAGCACCTCCAGCGTCTTCACTTCTGCCAGCAGTTCCCAGTACGCGGGCGTCAGGCGCGGCATGTCCACCCCTGCAAACGCCACCCAGCCCTCGCCCATTTGCGCACGGGCAGCGAGCAGGGCGGCTTCGAGGGCAGCCAGCGGTCCTTCGCCGGGGCGGGTGTCAGGGACGTTCTGCCAGCCAGGTAGGGCGTAACGCTCGGGCGGCGCGATCAGCAGGCGCAGCAGACACCCAGACAGGCTCGCGGTCACATGCTGAAGGAGGGGACGGCCTTCCAGCACGGCCCCCGCCTTGTCGCTGCCGAAACGGCGTGACGCTCCGCCCGCCGTGACCGCGCCAGCGAGGGGAAGCACCTAGCGCTCCATGTGCCGCAGCGCCCAGGCCAGAAAGCGGGGCACCGGACGGCCGTAAGGCGGGTACATGAAGCGAATGGCGCTGTTCCTGCCCTCCACCATCACCGCCCGCTCGTGGCTGAAGGTGCGGAAGCCGTACTCGCCGTGGTAGCGGCCCATCCCGCTCGCGCCCACGCCGCCGAACGGCAGGTTGGGATTGCTGAGGTGGATGATCGTGCCGTTGACAATCAGGCCGCCGCTGGTGGTTTCGTTCTGCACGCGGGCCACCGCCGCCGGATCCTCGGCGAAGGTGTACAGCGCGAGCGGCGGGTCCAGGCGGCGGATCAGGGCCAGGGCCTCGTCAAAGGTGCGGTAGGTCAACACGGGCAGCACCGGGCCGAAGAGTTCTTCCGCCATCAGGGGCATTTCGGGCGTCACGCCCGTGACGAGCGTGGGCGAGACGAAGCGGGCCGAAGCGTCGAACTCGCCGCCCAGGGCCACCCGCGCGCCCGCCGCTACACTCTCCCGCGTCAGGCGTTCCAGACGCTCGACGCTGCGGGCATCCACCATCCGCCCGTAGTCCGGTCCCGCACGCAGGTGTTCACCCTCTCCGAAGCGGTAGGCAATGAGGCCCCGCAGACGCTCCACGAAGGTGTCGCGCAGGGCCTCAGGCACGAGCGCGTAATCCGGGGCCACGCAGGTCTGCCCCGCGTTCAAAAACTTACCCCAGCCCAGGCGCTGCGCAGTGAGGTCCAGATCGGCGCTGGCGTGAACGAGGGCCGGGCTCTTGCCGCCCAGTTCCAACGTCACGCCCGTCAGGTTTTCGGCGGCGGCCGCCAGCACCCGCCGTCCCACCGGACCGCTGCCCGTGAAGAAGATGTGATCGAAGGGCATCCGGGTCAGCCCTTCCGCCACGCCGGCATCACCCAGGACCACCGCAACGAGGTGCGGCTCGAAGACCTCCTCCAGCAACCGGCGCAGCGCCTCTGCGGTGGCGGGGGCCTTCTCACTGGGCTTCAGAATCACGGTGTTCCCAGCCGCCAGGCTGGCGACGAGCGGCATCAGCGTGAGGTTTACCGGGTAGTTCCACGGCCCCAGAATCAGGGTCACGCCGCGCGCCTGGGACTGCACCTCGCTGCGGGTGCCCAGCAGGGCAGCGGGCGTGGAGACGGGCCGGGGAGCCATCCAGCGCGGAAGGTGGCGCAGCGTGTGGCCGATCTCCTCCATCACGGGGTGGAGTTCGGTGATTTCGGCCTCGGCACGGCTCTTGCCCAGATCCCGGGCAAGGGCGTCAGCGAGGGCGGTCCGGTGGCGCCGCAGTCCCTCGCGCAGATGGCGCAAAATGGTACGCCTCGCTTCAGCGTCGGTCTGTGCTGCCCGCCAGCGCCACGCCCGCTGCGCGTCAAAGAGGGCTTGCAGTTTGGGAGAAATCGGCGGGGAGACAGCTTGAGACATGGAACCTCCAAGACAGGAAACGCAGCGGAGAACCTGAACCGAGTCTAGTGCAGGAAAGCCGTTCCCCCGTCTCCTTTAACAACAGCTCAGATTGAGGGGAGACAGACACTCCATCCTGTGAAAGCGAGATCACACTTGAGGTCGTTCCAGATTCACTCACCCCTTCTCTTTCTATGGAGGTTTCCCCGTGAATAAGCTGCTGCTCTCTGCCCTGCCCCTGGCCCTCGCCTCCTGCGCCGTGATGCTGCCTGGCAGCCCTTACATGCTGGGCAAACAGCCCGCTGCCGGCGACCTGATGCCGATGGGTACGGTGAAAGCCACCGATTCCAGCACCATGGTGATGACCGAGACCAAGGTGATGGGCCTGAAGCCCAACCAGTACTACGTGGCCCATTACCACGTGATGGGCCGGGCCAGTACGGATCCCTGCTCCAGCGCCGGCGCGCCCATCATGAGCACCAAGATGGTGGGAATGACCGACGCCAGCGGCATGCTGAGCATCACCGCCAGCACGCCTCGTGACGACACGATGCAGGCGGCCTACTACAACATCCACACCGCCAGCGACGCGGCCGGCACCCCGGCCGACGGGGGCGTGGCCTGCACGGCAGTCAAGCTGAACGCGAACATGGGTGGCGTGGGGCAGTAACTTCCCTTCTCGAGCGGGACCGCTCTGTGCCCTTCCGGGTGCAGGGCGTTTTTCCGTTCCTTCCCCGCCCTGCGTTACCCTGCGTTCCGTGAGCATTCGTATCCTGGGGGGCAGCGCCAAGGGCCGCAGCCTGAAGGTTCCTGCCAGCGCCCGGCCCAGCGGCGCGCGCATTCGCAAGAGCCTCTTTGACCTGCTCGCCTCGCGCGCGCCATCGGGCAGCTTTCTGGACCTGCACGGCGGCAGCGGTGCGGTGGGACTGGAGGCCGCCAGCCGGGGTTACGCGGTGACGATCACCGAGAAGAATGCCCAGGCCGCGCGGCTGCTGGAGGAAAACGCCCGGGCCCTGAGCCTGCCCGCGCGCATCCTCAAGGGCGACGCGCTCGGACTGCTGCCGCGCCTGGGGCAGTTCGATGTCGTCTTCAGCGATCCGCCCTACGAGCAGGACATTCCTGGCCTTACCGCCAGGCTGCTGGCCGCCAACGCCCTGACGCCCGGCGGACTGCTGGTCTGTCAGCATCCGGACCGCCTGCACCTGCCCGATGCGCCCGGCTGGGAGCGCGAGGAGCGGGTGCATGGCAGCAACACCCTGACCCTGTATTGGCGGGATAAGATCGGGAGCGCATGAACGCCGTCTTTCCCGGCTCCTTTGATCCCATCACCAGCGGCCATATGGACGTGCTGACGCGGGCATCGCGCATCTTCGACCACGTGACGCTGACGGTGATGCACAACGCCCGCAAGACGGGCCGTCACCTCTTCACGCTGGAGGAGCGGGTGGCGGTGCTGCAGGAGGCCACAGCGCACTTTTCCAACGTCAGCGTGGACAGTTTTGGCGGCCTGCTGGTGGACTACATGCGCCAGCAGCAAAAGGGCATTATTATCCGTGGCCTGCGCGCCGTGTCCGACTACGAGTACGAACTCCAGATCGCGCACCTCAACCGCCAGATCGGCGAGGTGGAGACCGTGTTTATCATGGCCGCGACGCGCTGGAGCTTCGTGAGTTCCACGATGGTCAAAGAGATCGCCAGCTACGGCGGCGACGTGTCGGAGATGGTGCCGCGCGCCTCGGCCTCGGCCCTGCGGCGCAAGTTCGCGGAGGTGTACGCAGAGCGGGAAGTGGAGCAGGGCAGGTAGCTTCCCGCTTCCTTTTGGGGAGGGTGCCCCATGTGCTGCCCTTACGTGGAGGGATGCGCGCATTTATGCTGGCGGTCCTCCTGCTGTCATGAGGGGTTCAGGCCGCGCCTCCCCTCTGAAAACAGGGTGACCGTCATAGGAAATAGCGCCGCCGCTCCCGTGGCTCTGGACCGGTCCTCTCGGTGCCGTGCCCCCAGGTGGCTGGAAGCGGCATATGCCAAGTGGGCTGTTCGGTCTGGAAGCGTCCAAGCGCCGAGATGCGCCGAGCCTGGAGCGGTTGATCCTGGTCATCTCTGTCGCGACGCTTCTTTCGGTCCCTAAAGGACTTCAGGCGGTGGAGAATGGGCCTCGACGTGTCCTTGATCCCACTGGCAACGTGGATTGAGTGATCTCAAGATCGGTTTACGGGCCGTGCAGTACGTCCTGAGCCGAGGTCAGGCCGCCTTGAAGGGCCAGGCCCTTCAAGGCGGCCCCGATCCTGGACCCTTGGGGGCCAAACACATCCTCAGCCACCCCCCCTAATCACGCTTGAAGTCGGCTGGACACTCGTTTTCCGCTTACATTCATAAAATTTGTCAGGCCTTTAGGAGGGTGGCCTCTGGAGAGCCTGAAATAGCGCCTCTTGCTGGGCTGGATTGAGAGCAGAATCAAACTTGTTCAACTGACGCTTATCCAGAAGCGCCTGTTCGCCGTCGGCATTGTAGGCGGCAATCAACGTACTGATCGTCGTACGCGAAAATCCGGTTGCGTCAATGGTCTCTAGAACTGACTTTCCTTTGCTTTTGGGCCAGACGATCTGCCGGCGTGAGCGTTCAATAGGCCGCTTGGCTTGGCGATGCGCAACTTCAAGTCTTTATGGTGCGGAACCAAGGCGGCAGCTCTCATATTCGGAACGCATCTTCACTCCGTATCAGTGGTGTTCCCGCACCCTTCCCCTCGGTATCAGCGTGACGTTCGCTCACGCGGCCAGGATCCAGAACATTGACGCTCCAGCATTTCCAGACCCACCATCAGTCGAAAAAGGCCGGGGCGCCCATGCCCCGGCCTCCTCACCCGCTCAACGTCAGGCGTTTTGCTTCAGGCCTTCTGCCGCCTGCCGCAGCGCGCCCGCCTTGTCGGTCTGCTCCCAGGGGAACTCGGGGCGGCCGAAATGACCGTAGGCGGCAGTCTGTGCGTAGATGGGACGCAGCAGGTCCAGCTGGGCAATGATCGCCTGTGGCCGGGCATCAAAGTACCCGTGGACGAGTTCGGCCAGCACCGCGTCGCTCACGGTGCCCGTGCCGTAGGTATCCACCCGAAGGCTGACGGGATGCGCGCGGCCAATCGCGTAGGCCACTTCCACCAGCGCTCGCCGGGCGAGCCCCGCCGCCACGACATTCTTGGCAATGTAGCGGGCGTAGTAGGCGGCGGAGCGGTCCACCTTCGTGGGGTCCTTGCCGGAAAATGCGCCCCCGCCGTGCGGCACGGCTCCGCCGTAGGTGTCCACGATAATCTTGCGGCCCGTCAGGCCCGTGTCGCCGTGCGGCCCACCGATCACGAAGCGGCCACTGGGGTTGATGAAGTATTTGGTCTCGGGCGTGAGGTACTCCGCGGGAATGACGGCGCGCACCACGTGCTCGATCATGTCCTCGCGGATCTGCTCCTGGGTCACGTCGTCGCTGTGCTGTGTGCTGATGACAACGGTGTCCACGAAGGTTTCGCGGGCGTCGTGCGGCTCGCCGTCGCGCACGACGGTGACCTGGGCCTTGGCATCGGGACGCAGGTAGGGCAGCGTGCCGCTCTTGCGGAGTTCGGCCAGGCGGCGGGTCAGGCCGTGGGCGAGGCTAACGGGGAGGGGCATCAGTTCGGGCGTCTCGTCCGTGGCGTAGCCGAACATCAGGCCCTGGTCGCCCGCGCCGACTTCCGAGTATTTGTTCTCGGGGCGGCCCCGGTCCTCAGCGGTCATCGCGCGCCATTCCTCGGAGTGGTCCACGCCCTCCGCGATCTCAGGCGACTGGCCGTGAATGGCGACGAGCACCGCGCTGTATTCGGCGTCAAAGCCGTAGTTGGCGCGCACGTAGCCCACTTTTTGCACGGCCTCGCGCACCACACGCTGCACGTCCACGTGTGCCCGGTGCGCGCGAACCTCCCCCGCCACCACGGCCATGCCGGTGGTCACGAGCGTTTCTACGGCCACGCGGCTCGTGGGCTCCTGGCGCAGAAACTCGTCCAGGATCGAATCCGAGATGAAATCCGCCAGCTTGTCCGGGTGGCCTTCCGATACCGACTCCGACGTGTAGAACTTCCGCATTTTTGCTCCTGTACGCGCGGGGGGCGTCTCACAGAACCACCTGGAGAGGGATGTCGCTGCGGTCCACGCACGCGGCCCGTGTCCTCACGCTGGAGGGCACGGCCAGGAGCCAGCCTAACGCAAGGGGCGGGGACGGGGAAAGGACGAAAGGCGGATCAAGCTTAAGGAGCTGATACGGATTCCGAATAATCAGTTATAATAATGAGATCAGAACGGTTACTTTCCAACACACGGCCGAAGACTTCTGGGGCATCTACGGCCGGAGTAGCTGCGCGGTGGAACGACGACGCAGTCACCTCCTCGCGTTCCTGGCAGAAGGGAAAAGCGCTGCTGAAGCCCTGAAGCTCACGGGCTACTCGTATCAAGGTGCAGACAAAATCATCGACGCGTACCACCAACATGGTCTGGCGGGGCTCAAAGATCAGCGACACCAGAACAGTGGTGCACCGACCCTGCTCAGCGACGCCGAAGTGCTCCTCCTGGCGCGGACGATTCGTGCAGACACCGCCAGCGGCGGTGTCTGGAATGGTGCACGAGTGCAGTCCTGGGTAAAGCAGGAATTGGAGAAGGACGTGCATCTGAGCCGCTGTTATGCGTTTTTGGATGCGGTGGGATATAGCCTCCAGGTCCCTCGGCCTCGACATGTCGAGGCCAACCAGGTCACTCAGGAAGCGTTCCAAAAAAAATCCTCCCAGCCGTGGTCCAAGCAGCTACGGCGCGTACTGAAGCAACTGGACGAGCGGTAGAAGTCTGGTGCATGGATGAACACCGTGTGGGATTGAAACCCCTCGTCGGCAAACAATGGTCCGAGCGAGGCAAAGCACCGACCGTGCGTGTCCAACACCGGTATGAATGGCTCTATGTCAGTGCGTTCGTCTGTCCTCAGACGGGAGAGAGCCAGTACTGGTTGTTGCCGACGGTCAATACGGCGGCCTTCCAGGCTGTGCTCGATCGCTTTGCCCTCGACACACAGGCTGGAAAGACCCGGGAGATCATCTTGGTCTTGGATGGTGCGGGGTGGCATGCCACCCCGCAGTTAAAGTGCCCACCGGGCATCGAGCTCGTCTTCTTGCCGCCCTACTCCCCAGAGTTGCAACCCGCCGAACGCCTTTGGTCCCTCACCGATGCTCCCTTGAAGAATCGTCACTTCGAAACCCTGGAAGACCTGACCGTGTTGCTTGCGGAGCAGTGTCGTCGGTTGGAACAGCAGAGGGAGAGAATCCGTTCTCTCACCTTCTTCCATTGGTGGCCTTGCATAACAAATTAATCGGAATCCGTATGACTTTGCGGTCATCACGGGACGTAAACCCCACAGCCAGGCCCAAACAGTTCCATAGCGGGAGAGCTCGGGGAAAAATGGTTCTCAGACGTGAAGGCTGTCCGGTCTCCCTGAATCCAGACGGTTTCATGCCCGCCTGTCAATTCCAGAATGGCCTCCTTAACCCCGCGGTAGGAGGCCGAAAGAGACAACGCCTGCTCCGGCGTTTCCAGCAAGGCCAGGGCGTCCGCAATCTGTCTCTCCACCTCTTGAGGGCCAGCACCGCTGACCTTCACATCAAAGCCTGACGCTTCCGGGGCCGGCTGCACACCGAAAAAGCGCTGTTCCCTGCGACGAACGCGGTATGCCCGCAGGCCACTCCCCCGCACAGCGCGCCCCACCATCAAAGTGAGTTCCTGACGCGCGCAATGCGCAAGACACCTCAGCCCTCTGCACCCATCGCCGCCCCGATCCCCACCGGCAGCTCCGCCGCCACCCGCTCGAGTGTTCGGCCAGCGGCTGCGCGCACCATTTTTTCGAAGGCCGCGCCGCCCCAGCCCTCGGCCTGTGGGGTACCAAGGTGGGCGCGGAAGTGGAAGGTAAAGGCCACGGCTCCCGCGCCGTCCACCTCCGCCCGTCCGGCCACTTCCACCCACGCGCGCTCACCCTCGATGGGCTGAGGGGTCAGCGTGGCTCCTTCGGGCGTAGCGGTCAGCCGGCTGGAAAAGGGCAGGTCCACCTCGCCCAGCACGGGCACGGGCACGATCAATTCGCCGGTCACACCCTCAGCACTGCCCTGCAACTTTCGCAAAAACCGCACCCGCGACAGCGAGCGGCCCGCATCCTGCACGAACCTCAGCGCCGCCGCCTGCCCGCCGGGATGGGTGAGGGTGAACGCCTGCCGGGCCTCGATCAGCACAGCCTCAGTCCACCCACTCGATTACGATGCGGTCCTCGGTGAGCGCAGCCTGAAGCTCGGCGTCACCCACGCTGCGCAGCCGGGGCAGGTGCGCGAAGCGGGGGGTGGCTGAGGCGTAGCCCAGGCGCACCACCACGTCTTCGCTGGCCTCGTCCTTGCCCACGCGCCACACGAGTTGCCCGCCCAGGGCGTCCAGTTGCCGCGCAAGGTCCGGGGGCAGATCTGGGGGGGGCGCAGGCGTCATGCCCGCCATTGTACGTGGCTGTGCCCCGGAGGTAGAACGGAAGGCATGACCTCCACGCAGAGTTGGCGAGAACTTGAGACCCGCACTGGCCTGGACCATCTCCCCGACTTTCACCGCGCCTTCCTGACCTGGCGCGGCGTCGAGGGGGCGGCCGAGATGCCCCTGCGCCGGGTGGGCCAACGCGTGGAGGCCGAACTCAACCGTATGGTGCAGGCGGGGCGAGCGCAGAAGGTGGGAGACGACTGGCAGCTGGAGCCGGGAGCGCTGGCGGGGTTTGGGGGGGTGGGAGACTGAGGGTCAAAAGCACAGAACACCGGGTGACCCCCTCATCCCTCCACGTGCGTCACCACATTGCAGGTACACCGCGCCAGCGTCGTCGTTCGGCCCCGCCCGTCGCGCATTTCCACGGTCCAGACCATCACGGTGCGGCCCCGGTAGGCGAGGGTGGCCTCGGCGGTAACGAAGCCTTCCGCCACGCCCCGGACGTGGGTGCCGCTCACGTCCACGCCGACGCCCACCTGCCGGCGCACATCCAGGTTCAGCCAGGTGCCAATGCTGGCGAGTTCTTCGGCCAGGGCGAGGCTCGCGCCACCGTGCAGGCGTCCGGCGGGCTGGCGGTTGCCCTCCACAGGCATTCGGGCCGTCAGAGTCTCCCGCGACGCCGTCAGGATCTCGATGCCGAGCCGCTCGCCCAACGTGCCTGAGAGGCGGTTCATGCGGGCGGCGAGTTCCTCAGGCGCCAGGCGGTCCAACTCCTCGGGGGTGGGCAGGTTCAGATCGGGATGCAGTGCCGTTTGGGTTGGAGTCACGCCCGGAAGATAGACCTCACTGTCCCGCGAGCGCGAGGTACTTCACGGGCCCGGAAATCCCGATGAGCACCGTGACTGTGGCCCGTCTTCTTCTCGCGCGCCTTGCGGTAGCCCTGTTTTTGGAGCGCTGCCAGCACGCCCGCCACCTGCTTCTGACCGGCCGCGCCTTCGGAGAGGCCGTACATCTTGGTCCACGCCGCGTTCAACATGCTTTTGCTTGAGAGTCAGGTAGAGGGGCCCGCAGATGGGCGGGGCGCCGCCCCTGTCCTTGATGAGGCCGCCCACGATGGCCCCCCGCTTTCACGGGGCAGGCGAGCGCAGCGGGCAGGAACAGCATCGGCGCGAGGAGGGCAAGGCGCGAGGTTATGGTCGTATCCTTGCGCTTCTCCCGTTTGGGTGGGTGGCCCGCCCTTGAGGAGACGGACCTCAATCGGGCATGAGATCGGCGGGACCGGGGGTCAGGCAACCTTTAAAGCCGGCCTCGTACTCGGCCCGGTCCAGACCACGTCCGATAAACACCAGTTCGGTCTGCCCGTCCGCCTCGTCCCAGGCGTCGGCAGTAAAAAGGTCCCGCACGGCTTGAAACAGCACGCGCCGGGGGTAGCCGTGCAGGCTGAGAAACCCCTTGACCCGCAGGACCTCGGCCGGGCGCGAGAGGATCAGGTCCGTCATGAAGCGTTGCCAGCGGTACGGATCGAGGGGCCGGTCCGCGCGCAGGGTAAAGCTCTTCAGGCCCGGCGTGTGCCGGGTAGCGGGGGGATTTTTCAGCTCGCGTGGATCAAAGTCGTCCCGGGCGAGCAGGGCCTCCGCGTCCACCTGCCCGCGCTCCACAGGAACCATGCGAGCGAGGGGATTGACGCCCCGCAGCACTTGAAACGCGTGGTCCAGCAGTGGGGGATCGGCCAGGTCGGTCTTGTTCAGCACCACCACGTTGGCATAGGCGAGTTGCCGCGCGGCCTCGGGATGATCCCGCAACGTCTGGAGCACATGCCGGGCGTCCACCACCGCCACCAGGGTGGTCACCCGAAAGGCCGCCCGCACCGAGCGCTCCAGCAGTGTGGTCAGCACGGGCGTGGGGTCCGCCACGCCGCTAAGTTCGATCAGCACGGCGTCGGGCTTTTCCTCACGCAGGGCGATCGTCACCAGCGAACGCAGCAGGTCATCCCGGCCCGTGCAGCACAGGCACCCAGCGGTGAGCTCGGTTACGTCGTCACCCAGGCGCTCGATCAGACCGCCGTCCACCCCCGCCTGCCCGAATTCGTTGACGATCACGCCGAGGCGGTGCGGCAGTGAGCGGAGCAGGTGGTTGACCAGCGTGGTCTTGCCCGCGCCCAGAAAGCCGCCGATCACGACGATGGGAATGCGTTCATTCGGGGCAGGAGTGCTCATGGTGCCAGGATAGCGGCCCCACCCGGGCAAGCCTGAGCGGTCACATCAGGGCGCGGATGGCCTGGGCCAGGGCGGGTGACACCTCTTCATGCTTTTCGAGGTAGGTCAGCAGCGCCTGAGCCGCCCGTGGGGTTTCGTCGTAGCCTGGCAGAAAATCCGTCAGGTGGGCCGCCACAGCCGGATGCCGGGCCTCGTACCGGCGCTCGGCGTCGAAGAGGTCTGCGCCTGCGGAGGGCCCGTCCCGCTCTGCCGCCAGGGCCAGGACCTGCGACAGCGCGTACCCCTGAACGAAGCGGAACGCGGACAGCCGCTCCCCCCGGCAGTACCGCTTCAACCCCACAAGCAGGTTCGTCAGCGCCTCGCCCACCCGGTGCTCCCGAGAGGGACGTTCGCCTGTGGTGGGAAGGGCCCCATGCTCTCTCCCGAAGTCGGTCGATACCCCCGGGCGGCTCCAGACCACCCGCCCATTGACGAGGGGAACCCCGGCCAGCTGTGTGGGCGTGAACACCGCGAACTCGGCATATACGCCGTCTACGTACAGCACCTTGTACCCGTCAGGGGTGTTACGGAAGGTATAGACCAGCGCCGCGGGACGGGCCAGCCAGGTGAGGTCCCGAAGGTAATGGGCCGCGCGGCCTTCCTCAGCCACCACGAAAAAATCGAGGTCCGAGTGGGCGTCAAGGCGCCCGAGTTCCGAACCGACGGACCCCAGTCCGATCAGGGCGAGGGCGTGGCCGGACTCTTCCAGCGAACAGCCCAGGGCGATCAGACGGTCGAGCAGGAGGGCGGGTGAGATGGACACGCCCACTGTTGTACGTCAGCGCGGTCCCTGCTGGCCACGTCCTGTCCGCAAAAGGCACGCTAGCCTGCCCCCATGCTCCCGTCCGAGAACGTCACCCGCCGCCTGTACGGCCTCCTCTCGCCCTACCGGCGCACGGTGGCCCTGGGCCTGACGCTGCTGTTGGGCAGCGTGGTCGCCGAACTGTACCCGCCGCTTGTGTGGAGCCGCGTGGTGGACCACGGCCTGCCCCGCCGGGACTGGGCCTGGATCGGCGGGCAACTGGCCCTTCTGGTCGGCGTCTTCGCCGCGCAGCAACTCCTGTCGGCGTGGCGGGGGCTGCTGCTGGAGCGGGCCGGGCAGCGGCTGACCCTGGACCTGCGGGTCGCGCTGTACCGCAAGCTTCAGGGCCAATCAGCGGCCTACTTCGAGTCGCAGCGGACCGGAGACCTGATTGCCCGCGTGACAGGGGATGTGGACGGCCTGCAAGACGTCCTCGTGCGTGGGACGGACGCCGTGATGGCCAACGCACTGCGGCTGATCGGCGTGGTGGGCATCTTTCTCGCCTTGCAGCCGCTGTTGGGCGTGCTCGTCACGCTGCCCATGCTGGCGGTGGCCGTGATGCTGCGCCGCTACGCCCGCACCGTCCGTCCCGCCTACCGCGCGGCCCGCACCCGGCTGGGGGACCTCAGCGCACTCATCACGGACCGGCTCACGGGCCTGCGGGTGGTGCAGGGCTTTGCGCGGGAGGACGCAGAGGCGCGACGGGTGGAGGCGCTGGGGCAGGAACTCTACCGCGAGCAGGTGCGGGCGGTGACGCTGCGCAACCGCGCCTTTCCCCTGGCCCGCTTCGTCGGCAATCTGGGCAATGCCGTCATGCTGGGCGGCGGCGTGTGGCTCGTCGCGACCGGGCAGTTCACCCTGGGCGGCCTGCTGGCGTACCGGGGCTACGGGCGTTACTTCTACGGCCCCATCGACGACCTGGTCAACATCGGGGACCTGCTGCAACGTGCCGAGGCCAGCGGGCGGCGGGTGTTCGAGGTGCTGGACGCGCCGGTGGCCGTGGCCGAAGCCCGGGACGCGCGGCCCTTGCCCGAGCCCGTGCGCGGTGAGGTGCGGTTCGAGAATGTCACCTTTGGGTATAGCCCCGAGCGCCCGGTGCTGCGCGGCCTCACCCTGACCATTCCCGCCGGGCAGCGCGTGGCTGTGCTGGGCGAATCGGGGGCGGGCAAGAGCACCCTGCTGGGTCTGGTCACCCGGCAGCACGATCCGCTCTCGGGGACCGTACTGCTGGACGGTCTGGACGTCCGGACCGCAACACTTTCCAGCCTGCGCTCACACGCGGTCACCATGCCCCAGGACACCTTCCTCTTTCACGACACCGTGCTGGAAAACGTGCGTTACGCCCGCCCCGACACCTCACTGGCAGAGGTGGAGGAGGCGCTCGCAGCGGCCCGGGCCCTCGACTTCGTGCGGACGCTCCCCGAAGGGCTCAACACCGTGGTGGGCGAGCGCGGCGTGCGGCTCAGCGGCGGCCAGCGGCAGCGCCTGGCGATTGCCCGGACCATCCTCGCCCGCCCCGCCGTCCTGCTGCTCGATGAGCCGACGAGCGCCGTGGACGCCGAGAGCGAGGCCCTGGTGGTGGCCGCCCTGGACCGGCTGATGCGCGGGCGAACGGCCCTGATCGTGACCCACCGCCTCAGCCTGGCGAGGGGCGCAGACCGGGTCATCGTGCTGGGGGGCGGCGGGGTGATTGAGGACGGCCCACCCACCCTCCTGCGGGAGCGCGGCGGAGCTTACGCTGCCCTGGAACGCGCCGCGCAGCTCGGCAGCACCTTGCCTGAGCCCCGTCCTGCCTAAACCTTAGCCCAGTTCGTGGTACTGGCCCCGGAAGTACAGCAGCGGGTCCTCGTCGGTGTAGCGGGCGTATTCCACCAGGCCCAGGTACAGGGTGTGGTCCCCGGCGGCAATGACCTCCCGTTTGCGGCACACCAGCTGCGCCACACTCCCGCCAATCAGGGGCAGGCCCTCGTGATCAAACCACGACACGGCGTCTTCCGGGCCGGGCCGACCGGCGAAATGGTCACTGAGGTGGCGCTGCGCCGCGCTGAGGACGCTCACGCCGAAGCGGGTCACGTCCTCTTGCCCGAGCAGCGCGTGCATGTGCGCGCGGTGGTCCACGCTGACGAGCACCAGGGGCGGCGTCAGGCTGACCGACACAAAGGCGCTGGCGGTCATGCCCCGGCGCGTCTCTCCGTCGCTGGCCGTGATGATCGTCACGCCGCTGGCGAAGCGCCCCAGCGTCTGCCGGAACTCGTGTGGAGGAATGCCTTCGGGAGCAGGAGAGGTCATGGGGCGAGTGTAGCGAAGGGGCGGGCAGCCATCATGGACAGGTTCAGCTCCGGCCGTCCAGCGTGCGGCGGCGCAGCAGGGCGAAAAAGCCGTTGGCCTGCGCCTCACGGCAGACCTGGCCCAGCGTGACGCCCGAGTCGGTGTATTCCACTTGCCGCGCTGCACAAAGGGCCGCCCCGAGCACCACCCCTGCGCGGCGCAGTACGACGGCCCAGCCGAAGGTCGGTTCGAGCTGAGGCACGAGGTCCGGCACGTTCTTCAGGCCGAGCAGATGCGCCCCGCGCGTCAGCCAGTGGGCGTAGCGCAGCGCGTCCTCCCGGGAAAGCCCGGGTTCACCCCGTACCCGTCCAGGTTGCCAGGATCCACCCCACCGAAACCCAGGGCGCGGCAACGGTCTTGCTCCGCCCGTACGGGGGGCGCGAGGAGGTCCAGACGGCGGATGTCCAACCAGCGCTCGCCGTGCCATTGGGGATGCCCGCGGCCGCCAGTCTTCCAGGGTTCCCGCGGAGAAGTCGCGCACCTCAGGCGAAGGGGGGCAGGCCCGTGAACTGAGTCTGAAAGGAGGTCCCGGGCGTGGACCGCCCGATTCCCGCAAGAGAAGCCAGCGGCGGCGAGCGGGCACACGGCCAGCACCCAGCGCTTCACCGCGCGGTGCCGCTTGCTAACGGCGCGTCACGCACGAGCAGGTCTGGGTACCGCACCACGCCTACCTCCGGCACGGGCTCGGCCCAGCGCTGACCGCCGACGCGAATTTCGACGGGACCGGGGGCCAGGTTCAGAAAGCCGTAGTAGCCGCTGCCGTCCGTGGTGCCCCGCGCTATAACCTGCCCGCCGCGTAGGGCCTCCACACTCCGGCCCCCCGGCCTGGCCGTGCCTACAATTCGTCCGCTCAGCCCGCGCATATTCGGTGGTGAGGCCGTCCAGGCCAGCGGCTCGGCCAACGCTCCCCCGGGAGCCGTCATGGCGGTGCGGATGGCCGCCAGTCCCTGCGCCGTGCTCTGCCGGGTGCCGTATACGTCCAGCGTGGGTGTGCGGTACGAGTACCCCACCCAGCCCAGCCCAGCCGCCACCGTCCGCCGCGCCTGGGCAGCACTCACGGCGGGTGGATTGAGGTACAGCGCTGTGCCGCCCGCGACCTCGGCCCCCCCACGCACGCTGACCGCAAAGGCGTTCCAGCCGTCCAGCCACGCGCCCTGCTCGCCGACCGCGTCGCGCTTGTAGTTCATCAAGACGTTGAGGTCCAGCAGCCCCGCCCGCATCCACGTCGGCCAGTCCTGCAGGACGTCGGCGTAGGTGCGCGTCTTGCGAAAGGCGTCCATGTCCCCGGCCGCGGGCGGTGGGCCGTAGGTGATCGTGGCCGCCGTCACCCATATGTTGGGCCGCACTGCCTTGACCCCCAGCGCCACCCGCCGCACCAGGGCTGTGACCTGCTCGCGCTTCCAGTTCTGCCATCGCGGATCGCTGGCAGCCGGGGTGCCGCGCGTGCCCGTCTCCGCGCGGTAGCGGGCCACGGTCTTGGGATCGTAGCCCCAGTTTCCGCCGTCCGGATAACGGATGCGGTCCAGCTGCACTCCGTCCACAGGATAGTTCTTCACCAGGCTGATCACCCCGTTCGCCATGTGATCGGCGGCGGCGGGAATGGCGGGGTCCAGCCAGGCGTCACTGCCCTGCAGCCACGCTCCGTCGCGCTGACGCGAGAGCCACGAGGCCGCCCCCGCAGTGGGGCCGTGCGTGCGCGAGACGTGCGCCGGGCTGCTGTTGGGCACGCTGGCGTTCGACGCGCCCGTTACGCTGACCCAGGCAATCACGCGTATCCCCAGGGCGTGCGCCTGCCGGGTGACCTCCGCCAGGGGATCAAAGTCCTTTTCCAGGTCCGCATCGGTGACCACAGGCAGGCTGGAGCGGCGGCACAGGCAGTCCGAGCGCCGAACGGCCTGCACGAACAGGGCGTTGATCCCGAGTTCCGACGCGTCTGCCACCGTCCTCGTCACCTGCGCCCGCGTCTTGAGCCCCGGCCCGAAGGCGTCTACCCACAGCCCGCGCACGGTGCTGATGGGCGCGGGAGGCGGGGGCAAGGCGGGAGCCTCGGGGAGGGCCGGAACCGTGACCGGCGTGGGGAAGGGAGGAGTCGGAACAGTCAGCGCGGGGACCTGCGGCCCGGGCAGCGCGGCCGGAGCGGACGTTTCCGAGGTCTGGGCCAGCGCGGGGGTGAGCAGGGCCCCCAGCAGCAGGGCAAGGCGGAGAGGGGCAGAGGTCTTCACGGTGGTGCGGGCAGGCTAGCGCAGGGCTGCAGCGGGAAGGTGAAGGCGGGGCCGGCAGGTCCGGGCGGCCGATTGAAAGCCCGGGAAGAACGCGGCCATCGCCGGCGGGCTACCATGTTCCTCTGCCCCGCTTTCCTGCGGGCGAACCGAGACCCCATGACCCACCTGCCTGCTTCCCAACTGCCCAAACAACTCTTCGCCCCCCTCGTCAAGGGCGCGGCCCAGGCCATCACCGACTACCGCATGATCGAGGAGGGGGACCGGGTGATGGTCTGCCTGTCGGGCGGCAAGGACAGCTACACGCTGCTCGACATCCTGCTGCACCTGCAAAAGCGCGCGCCAATTCAATTTGAGGTGGTGGCGGTGAATCTCGACCAGGGCCAGCCGGGCTTTCCCACCCACGTGCTGCCGGAATACCTCAGTACGCTGGGCGTGCCCTTCCAGATCCTGACCGAAGACACCTACTCCATCGTCAAGGAAAAGACGCCAGAGGGCAAAACCACCTGCGCGCTGTGCAGCCGCCTGCGCCGGGGGATCCTGTACAGCCACGCCCGCGAGATTGGCGCGACGAAAATCGCCTTGGGCCACCACCGCGACGACATTCTGGAAACGCTCTTCTTGAACATGTTCTTCGGCGCGCGCCTCAAGGCCATGCCGCCCAAGCTTCAGTCGGACGACGGCACCAACGTGGT
This sequence comes from Deinococcus hopiensis KR-140, assembly GCF_900176165.1. NCBI lineage: Bacteria > Thermotogati > Deinococcota > Deinococci > Deinococcales > Deinococcaceae > Deinococcus > Deinococcus hopiensis. Next base: position 467,328 of record NZ_FWWU01000009.1, on the reverse strand, counting down.
TATCCGGCCCTTGGCCTACCTCGCCGAACGCGACATCGAGCGCTACGCCGCGGCGAAGGGCTTTCCGATCATTCCCTGCAACCTGTGCGGCAGTCAGGAAAACCTGCAGCGCAAGATCGTGGGCGAGATGTTGGAAGGCTGGGAGCGCGAGCATCCGGGCCGCTTGCAAAACGTCTTGCGCTCACTCACCCGCGTAACGGGCAGTCACCTGCTGGACCGCGAGTTGTTCGACTTCGCCAGCCTCAGCGTCCGGCCCTCCGAGGGGGACCGGGGCTTCGACGGCGAGGAGTACCCCGAGCGCGAATTTCTGGCGGGTCTGAGCGAGATGCCGATGCTGGGCTAGCGCAAGCTTGCGCCCACCGTCTGCAACTCCGCCTCCACGTTTTGCAAGGCGGGCAACACAAAACGCTCCAGCACCCTCAGATTCGCCTCGTCCTCCTCAGGGCGGGTGTTTCCCCGCAGCAGCATGGTCACGTCCACCGCGAGGTCGCCCAGCACCAGGCGGAAAAAATAGAACCCCAGCACGTCTGGGCTCAACTCGCTTCTCTGCCCCGTGCGCGCCGGTGTGGCGCAGGACGAAGGGCCACCCGTTGCAGGCGGCCGCCCGCCTGCAACGGGTGGCCGCCGGAACAGGACATGGTGCGCAAGCAGGCGCTCCCACAGCGCGAGCGGCGTGGGGCGGCCACCGGGCAGGAGCGGACCGAGCCACTCCAAGTCCGCCCGCAACCCCTCCCCGCAGGGCAGGGCGAAGTCCTCGGGCGGCACGGGAAGGCGGGGAACCTCGGCCACGGACTTTCGCCGTCCCCGCGTGCGGGCGTCCCGCGAACGGCGCGAGTTCGGGCGGCGCGTGCGTCCAACCTGTGCCCGGACTGCCAGCCGTCAATCCACCTGAAGTGGGCGAGCGTGTGGCCTTCCACTTCGGTCAGCGACTCTCCCGCCAGGGTGGGGCTCCAAAACATTCGGCAGCACCCCAATGCGCCGCAATACACCCAGCAACGGCACGTTCGCCTCCAGCCTCTGCCGCACCGTTTACGCGTAGAGGGTGGGGGGCAACACCTTGAGGAAAAAGCGCCCGGAGGGTCCGTCCGCCGGATAGGCCGGAGCCGTGCCGTTCGGTAAAAATATCAACCGCTCCAGTATCGGGCCGTAAGCCTCACGCAACGCCGCGAGGTCGGCCGCTTGGGCGAAGGCCGGTTCAGCGGCCACGCTCTGCCCTCAGAGCAGCCGCCCGTCGTCGCCCGGGTCCGGCGTCTGAACCGGCACGCCCCGGGCGTTGAGCGCCTCGCGCAGCATGGGAATGTTTTTCAGGGCGTGGCCCTTCGTGGTGTTCTGGAAAAAGACGTACAACTCGGAGAGGTCGTCCGCCACCAGCGCGATCTTCTCGGCCCACTCGTCCATCTCGGCGCGGGTGTAGAGGTAGTCGTGGCGTTCGGCGGCGCTCTGGCCTTCCCACCAGCTGCCCTTGTTGCGGCCGTGCAGGCGCAGGTAGCCCACATCGGTGGTCACGTGTACCTGCGGCTCGGGCATGCCGCCCACCGGCGGATAGTCGGGGCTGACCCAGATCAGGCCGTACTCGCCCATGCCCTCGCGCACCTCGGGCTTGTCCCAGGAAGCGTGGCGCAATTCCACGGCCAGTTCGTGCCCGGCGAAGCGCTCGGCCAGGCCCAGCAGGTACTTACGGTTGTCGGCGGTGCGGTGAAAGGAGTAGGGAAACTGGGCCAGGTAAGGCCCCTTCAAACCGGCGTCGCGCAGCGGCTGAGGGCTTTGCAACATCCGGTCGAAGTCCGCGCTCTCGGGGTTGCGCTCGTGGGTGAACACCTTGTTCAGCTTCACGGCGAAGCGGGTGCGTCCGGCAGACTTGCGGGCCATGCCCTCGAAGGCCTTGAGGCCGGGAATGGCGTAGAAGGACGAGTTGAGTTCCGCAGCATCGAAATGCCGGGCGTAGGTTTCGAGGTAGGCGTCTTTCTTCACGCCCTCGTAGATCAGGCCGGGGGCCGCCCACTCCTCGTTTGTATAGCCGCCGCAGCCGATCCAGACTCGCATGGGGTCAGGGTAACCGGCGCTGCAACGCAAACGTGCGCGGGTAAACGCGCGATCAAGGCCGGTCTCGTCAGCGCAGCTGAGGGCGGCGGTTGAGCTGCGTCCAGAAGTCGGTAATGGTGCGGATGGCGTCCCGGAACTGGCCGAAATCCATCGGCTTGACTACGTAGGCGCTGGCCCCGTGCTGGTAGCTCTCGCGCACGTCGCGGTTCTCGCCGCTCGTGGTGAGCATGACCACCGGAATGTCGCGGGTGGTCTGCTCGGCACGGATGGCGTCCAACACGGCCAGACCGTCCATCTGAGGCATGTTCAGATCCAGCAAGATCAGATCCGGAAGCAGCGGGGCGTTTTGCAACAGGTCCAGCGCCTCGACCCCGCTGCCGGCCACCGTGACGTCATGCGCGCCAAGCTCGTCCTCCAGCGCCGTCAGGGTCAGTTCCACGTCTTTCGGATTGTCGTCCACCAGCAGAATGCGGCGATGCGCCATGGTTGCCCCCTCTGGCTCCAGGGTAACCCGCCGAAGTATGAAAAGTTCATCAATGTGAGGAAGCACATAGACTGAGCCTTTTGACGTAGAGCGGAGCGCTTCTAGCCGACTCAGTCAACGGCACAAGGGGCGCGGGCTAGACTGCGGGACGTGTTGACGAAGCGCATCATTCCCTGCCTGGACGTGCAAAATGGGCGGGTGGTCAAGAACGTGCGGTTCTTCGAGAACCACCGCGACGCTGGCGACCCCCTGGTCCTGGCCCAGAACTACGAGGCGCAGCAGGCCGACGAACTGGTCTTTTACGACATCACCGCCACCCATGAGGGCCGCTCCCTGATGCTGAACGTGGCCGCCCGCGTGGCCGAGCAGGTCATGATGCCGCTGACGGTGGGCGGCGGTGTGAACGCCGTCGCCGATTTCCGCCAACTGCTGATGGCGGGCGCAGACAAGATCAGCGTCAACAGCGGCGCGGTGCGGCGGCCCGAACTGATCGGGGAGGCGTCGGACCACTTCGGCGCGCAGTGCGTGGTGCTGAGCATCGATGCCAAGCGGCGGCCCGGCGGTGAAGGCTGGACCGTCCACGTGGGCGGCGGACGGGTGGACACAGGGATAGACCTGCTGGAGTGGGCCGAGCGGGGACAACGCCTGGGCGCAGGCGAAATCTGCCTCAACGTAATGGACGCCGACGGCACCCGCGCAGGCTTCAATCTGGAGGCGACGCGCGCGGTGGCGCAGGCCGTGGACCTCCCCGTGATCGCCTCGGGCGGGGCAGGGAAGCTCGAAGACTTCCGCGACGTGCTGACGGACGGCGCGGCGGACGCAGCCCTCGCCGCCAGCGTCTTTCATTTTGGCGAGCTGACCGTGCCGCAGGTCAAGACGTACCTGAAGGGTGTGGGGCTGCCCGTGCGCCCAGATTGGAAAGACGCATGACCACGTTGCAACACCTGAATTTCGACGAACGCGGCCTGATTCCGGTGGTGACGCAAGACGCCCGCACCGGCGCCGTGCTGATGCAGGCATATGCGGACCGGGCGGCCATCGAGCGCACGTTGGAGACGCGGGAAGCCACCTACTACAGCCGTTCGCGCGGCGAGCAGTGGATCAAGGGCAAGACGAGCGGACACGCCCAGCGCATCGTCTCGGTGCATCTGGACTGCGACGGCGACAGCGTGCTGTACCGGGTGGAACAGACCGGACCCGCTTGTCATACCGGGGAATACTCATGCTTCTACACGCCGCTGCTGGAAGGGGAGGGGCAGGCGGCGGGACTGGACGGCACCCTGGAGCGGGTCTATGCCACCATCACCGGGCGCCTCGCCACCCTGCCGGAGAACAGCTACGTGGCGCGCCTCCACGCCGGGGGCCTGGACCGGGTGCTGAAAAAGATCAGCGAAGAAGCGGGCGAAGTGCTGCTGGCGGCCAAGAACGGAGACCGCGCCGAACTCGCCACCGAAGTCGCGGACCTCTTCTTCCACACCCTCTTCGCGCTGGCCGAGGTCGGCGTCTCCCCCGGCGACGTGGCCGCCGTCCTCCAGGGCCGTGAGGGCAAGACCGGGTTGAAGGGACCGAAAGAAATCGGTTAAGCCCCAATTCTCAACTCGGTTTGCCCAGGCCCGGAACGGTCTTCGAGCAGGGCCTGGGCCACCACCCCGGGCGCGAGGGCACCGCGCGGCACCCGGCCCACCTGCGCCCAGAGCTCCGTATCCACCGCAGGGGGCAGCACGAGGGTGATGCCCACACCCCGCGCTTCCAGCCGGGCCACCTCCGCGGCGCGGGCCAGGGCGGCCTTGCTTGCTGCGTACTGCGAGAACCCCCGCACCGTAACCAGTTCGGGTCGGGCCCCAAGCAGATACATTCGTCCGCCGGGAGCCAGCCGCCCCAGCCCGTGCTTGAGCAGCCACAGCGCCCCGAAATAGTTCGCGTTCCACACCGCACGGACCCGGGCAGGATCGGCCTCGGCAAGTGGACTGGGCAGGGCGGCTCCGGCGGCGTAGACCACGGTATCCAGCTCCGTAAGGCCCTCCAGCAGCGCGCTGACATGGCTCTCGTAACCCAGATCGGCGGGGCGGGCCTCGGCCCCCAGTTCGGCCGCCAGGGTTTCCAGGCGTTCACGGTGGCGGGCGCTCAGCCATAACGGGCCGCTCTGAGCTGCAAATGCCCGCGCCGCCGCCGCCCCAATGCCTCCCGTCGCTCCCACGATCAGCGTCCTCATGGTAGCCAGCAGAGCATGCCAGGGACCGTGGCACGGTATCGTCCAGTACATGCTGCCCCAGCGCGCCTCCCCCAAAGACGAGTGGCGGGCCTGGGCGCGGAAAAGGCGGGCAAAGTTGCCTGACCGCTCGCTGGACGTGACGGCCCACCTGATTTCCTTCCTTCAGGAGCGGGACGTGCAGCGCGTCCTGGCCTACCGGGCCCTGCCCGGCGAGCCTGTTGTGGACGCCCTCGCCTCCCAGTTCGAGCTCCTGACCACCCGGGCCCGCTTTCGCCCCGAGCCGCGCCTGACGCTGCATCCCTGGGACACGGCCACGGAGGTCAGCCGCTTCGGAGCGCTCCAGCCTCCCGCCAATGCGCCGCAAGTTCCCCTGGAAACGGTGGACGCTGTGCTCCTGCCCGCCCTCGCCTTTGACCGCTGGGGCGTGCGGCTGGGCTACGGGGGCGGCTTCTATGACCGCCTGCTCCCCAGCTTCTCCGGCCTCACAGCGGGCGTGGTATGGGAGGCGCTGGTGGTAGAGGCCCTCCCGTGCCAGCTCCACGACCTGCGGGTGGGCTGGCTGGTGACGGAAGCGGGCGTGCGGGCCGTTCAGCCTCCGGCCAGCTCCCAGGCTTCCTCCGGCAAGTAGAGCGCTCCCGGTCCCGCCTTCCGCATTCGCCAGACCTCGCGCACGGTAAAGGTAAGAGGCTGCGCCTCCAGGTGGGCGAACGCTTCCCGGGCCGCCTGAAAAACTCCCTCCAAGTCCACCCTGTGTCTTCCCAGGGCCAACGTCAGGTGAGGCGTCATGTGCGGCCCCTCGTATCCGAAGCGCTGGGCGGGTTCCAATGCTTCGAGCAGCCGCACGTGCAGGGCGACGAGCCCCGGGGAAGTGACCGCCAGATACACCGCGCTGCCACTGCGAAAAGTCCGCGCCCCCTCAACTGTCAAGGGAAAGAGGGGGCTGGCGTCCACCACCGCCCGCGCCGCTTTCACCCAGTCCAGATTCACCCCCAAACCACTCCGCGCCTTGACCGTGACGTGGGGCGGGCTCTCGCGCAGGCCCAGCGGTGCCCGGAACGCTTCCACTTGTGACGCGAGTTCGGGTGGGGGAAGAACGGCGAGAAGGTGGGCGGGCGTCACGGAACAGGTTCCGCTGCCCTACGGAAGACGCCTTCAGAGGTTAAGGCCTTAAGTGCACCGAGCATTCCAGCAGCGTTCTCCCTCTCGCTCCCCGGACATGCTCGAGTTGCACTCCACCAATCCTTCATGGAATCACCTGTATGGTCCACATCATAAACGCTCCAGGCATTCAAACAGCGTTTGCCATTGAGCGAAAACCTACCCGCATTATCTACCGTGGATATACAAACGCCAGTATGGCCATGATGGGCCAAGCCCATAAACGCCTATCTTAGACACCTTTTACTGAGGGTCGACCCGCTCCCGTTGAGGAACTGCTTGGCCGCTTCCCAGGGCGCCTCTGGACTCAGCCCTCATCGCAGCCCTTGCAAAGCGCGGCGGGTCATCAATTCGTAGACCGACTTCTGTTGCCGCGGCCTTCCCATACCAGAGCGTCTTCAACTGCTTCTGACAGCGCTGCGATGGTTGCCAAAAACTCCGTATGGCAGCGGGGTTCTTTCTTTCTTTCTCCCTCACTTCACCCCCCCAGGCGTCCGTACCGCCCGGACGCTTTTGCCCCCGTTCCGGTACAGTTTGGGGGTGACCGAGACCCCTGAAACCCCGCTCAAGCGGACCCCCCTTTATGCCGCACACCTGCGGGCCGGTGCCCGGATGGTGCCGTTTGGTGGGTGGGACATGCCCGTGCAGTACGCGGGCGTGAAGGCCGAACACCAGGCCGTGCGGACCCAGGCCGGGCTGTTCGACGTGTCACACATGGGCGAGTTCCGGGTCAAGGGGCCTGACGCCGAAGCCTTCCTCCAGCGCGTGACCACCAACGACGTCTCGAAGCTCAAGCCGGGCCGTGCCCAGTACAACTGGCTGCCGAACGACGCGGGCGGCCTGGTGGACGACATCTACGTGTACCGCGCCGGTGAGGCCGAATACCTGCTGGTGGTCAACGCGAGCAACATCGGCAAGGACTGGGCGCACCTTCAGACGCATACGGCGGGCTTCGACGTGCAGCTTACTGACGAATCGGACCTCTGGGGCCTGCTCGCCGTGCAGGGACCGCAGGCGGAGACGCTGCTGCAGCCCCACATTGACGTGGACCTGGGCCAGAAGAAGAAGAACGCCTTCTTCCCCGCCAAGCTGTTCGGATTTGGCGTGCTGCTGGCACGCACGGGTTACACAGGCGAGGACGGCTTCGAGGTTTTCACCGACGCCAGCGAGGCCGAGACCATCTGGGACAAGCTCGTCGCCGTGGGCCTGACGCCCGCTGGGCTGGGCGCACGCGACACCTTGCGGCTGGAAGCGGGCTTTCCCCTCTATGGTCACGAATTCACCGAGGAGTTGCACCCCCTGAGCAGCACCTACACCTGGGTGGCCAAGGACAAAGACCACGTGGGCCGCGAGCATATTCGGAAAGAGCCGCCCCACAGGCTCGTCGGCCTCACGCTGGACCGTGTGCCCGTGCGTGAGGGCTATTCGGTGCTGCTGAACGGTGTTCCGGTGGGCCACGTGACCAGCGGCAGCGCCAGTCCCACCCTGGGTCACCCCATCGCCATGGCGCTCGTAAACGCCGACGTGGCTTCCAGCGACACCTTCGAGGTGGAGGTGCGGGGCAAGGCGCATCCGGCGCGGCGGGTAGACCTCCCCTTTTACAAGAGAGCTTAAGCCGCCCTTTGCGGGATGACACGCCCGGCCCCGACGTATAGGAGAATCACCCCATGCAAACCCCCTCCGAACTGAAGTACGCCGCCTCCCACGAATGGCTCGCCGCTGACGGCACCGTCGGCATCTCCGACTTTGCCCAGGACCAGCTCGGCGACGTGGTATACGTCGAACTGCCCGAGGTGGGCCGCGTGGTCACGGCGGGCGAGACGGTGGCCGTCGTGGAGAGCGTGAAAACGGCCTCCGACATCTACGCTCCTGCCAGTGGCACCATCGTGGCCGTGAACGAGGACCTCTCGGGCAGCCCCGAACTCGTGAACAGCGGCCCCTACGAGGGCGGCTGGCTCTTCAAACTTGACGTGACCGAAGAAAGCGGCGATCTGATGGACGCAGAAGCGTACAGCGCCGCGAACAGCTAAGTCGCCAGTTGCCAGTCGCCAGCAGCCAGCTTGTCCTGGCGACTGGCGACTGATTCCTGATGACTCTTCAAGGAGAACTCCATGCGCCCCCTCACAGACCTCCTCAACACCAACGACTTCACCCACCGCCACATCGGCCCCTCGGACGCGGAGCAGGCGGAAATGCTTTGCGCGCTGGGCGTCTCCAGCCTGGACGAACTGACCGCCACCACCCTGCCCGAGAGCATCCGCTTTGAGGGCCAACTGAACGTGGGTGGCCCCGTTACCGAGGCGCAGGCGCTGGCCGATCTGAAGGCCGTTGCCGAGAAGAACAGGGTGTTTCGATCGTACATCGGTATGGGGTATTCCGGCACCCTCACGCCGAACGTCATCCTGCGCAACATGCTGGAAAATCCCGGCTGGTACACGGCCTACACGCCCTACCAGGCCGAAATCTCGCAGGGCCGCCTGGAAATGCTGCTCAACTTTCAGCAGATGGTGATGGACCTGACCGGAATGCCCGTCTCCAACGCCTCGCTGCTGGACGAGGCCACCGCTGCCGCCGAGGCGATGACGCTCGCAAAGCGGCAGGTCAAGAGTAAGGGCAGCGTCTTCTACGTGGCCGAGGATGTGCACCCCCAGACCTTGGACGTGGTGCGGACCCGCGCAGAGTACTTCGGCTACAGCGTGGTGACGGGTCAGGCGAACGGCGAACTGCCCGAAGGCACCTTTGCCGCACTGGTGCAGACGCCGGGTACCTACGGCGACCTGCACGACCTCTCCCCCATCGCCGAGCGGATCCACGCGGCGCAGGGGGCACTGATCGTGGCGACGGACCTGCTGGCCTGCGCGCTGCTCACGCCCCCCGGCGAGCAGGGCGCGGACATCGTGATAGGCAGCGCCCAGCGTTTCGGCGTGCCGATGGGCTTCGGCGGACCGCACGCCGCCTTCCTGGCCTGCCGCAACGAGTATCAGCGCTCCATGCCGGGCCGCGTGATCGGTGTGAGCAAAGACGTGCGCGGCAAAACGGCCCTGCGGATGGCGATGCAGACCCGCGAGCAGCATATCCGGCGCGAGAAGGCAACGAGCAACATCTGCACCGCTCAGGCGCTGCTGGCGAATATGGCAGCGGCGTATACCGTATACCACGGCGCGCAGGGCATACAGCGGATTGCAGAGCGCGTCCAGCGCATGACGGGCATTCTGCACAAGGCGCTGATCGACGCAGGCCTGACGCCGAACAGCACGTTTTTCGACACCCTTACCTTCGGGGGCCATGTGGGCGAGATCAGCCCCCGCGCCGAGGCAAAGGGCATCAACTTCCGTTATGGGGACAACCGGATTGGCGTGAGCCTGGACGAGACGGTTACAGTGACGGACCTCGCAGACGTGATTGAGGCCATCACCGGGCAGGCGGCGGACGTGCTGGCCCTGGACGGCTATGCCACCGGAGGTATCCCCTCTCATCTGGCGCGCACCTCCCCCTACCTCACTCACCCCGTCTTCAACACGCACCATTCGGAACACGCCATGCTGCGCTACCTCAAGGGGCTGGAGAACAAGGATTACAGCCTGGTCCACGGCATGATTCCCCTCGGCTCCTGCACCATGAAGCTCAATGCCACCGCCGAGATGATTCCCGTGACGTGGCCCGAGTTCGGCAGCCTGCACCCCTTCGCGCCCGCCGATCAGACGGAAGGCTACGCGCAGATGCTCGCGGAACTGGAAGCGTGGCTGGCCGACATCACCGGCTACGACGCCGTATCTCTCCAGCCCAACAGCGGCGCACAGGGCGAGTACGCGGGCCTGCTGACCATCCGCAAGTACCACGAGGCCCGGGGCGAGGGCCACCGCACCGTCTGCCTGATTCCCGCCTCCGCGCACGGCACCAACCCCGCCAGCGCCGCCATGCTGGGCATGCAGGTGGTGGTGGTCAAGACCGACGCGAACGGCAACATTGACCTGGACGACCTCAAGGCCCAGGCGCAAAAGCACTCCGCGAACCTGGGCGCGCTGATGATCACCTACCCCAGCACCCACGGCGTCTATGAGGAACACGTCACGGAGGTCTGCGAGATCGTCCACGCGCACGGCGGGCAGGTGTACCTCGACGGCGCGAACATGAACGCGATGGTGGGCCTCGCCAAGCCGGGGCTGATCGGCAGCGACGTGTCGCACCTCAACCTGCACAAGACCTTCGCCATTCCTCACGGGGGCGGTGGCCCGGGCATGGGGCCGATCGGCGTCAAGGCCCACCTCACGCCCTTCTTGCCCAACCATGAGGTCCGGCCCACGGGCCAGAGCCAGACCGGAGCCGTCAGCGCCGCGCCCTACGGCAGCGCGAGCATTCTGCCCATCTCGTACCTGTATATCCGCCTGCTTGGCCCCGCCGGGCTGAAGAAGTCCACCCAGGTGGCGCTGCTGAACGCCAACTACATTGCCGCAAAGCTCAGCGGCGCGTACCCAGTGCTGTACACGGGCCGGAATGGCCGCGTGGCCCACGAGTGCATCGTGGATATTCGCCCCCTGAAGCAGGCCAGCGGCATCACCGAGGAAGACATCGCCAAGCGCCTGATGGACTACGGCTTCCACGCCCCCACCATGAGTTTCCCCGTGCCCGGCACCCTGATGATCGAGCCGACGGAAAGCGAGCCGAAGGAGGAGCTGGACCGCTTTATCGACGCCATGCTGCACATCCGCCGCGAGATTCAGGAGGTGCAGGACGGACTCCTGAAGGCCGAGGACAGCCCACTCCGGCACGCGCCGCACACGCAAGATGACCTGATGGGAGGCGAGTGGAACCGGGCCTACAGCCGCGAGACGGCGGCCTTCCCCACCCGTGCCCAGAAGTCGTGGAAGTATTGGCCTGCGGTGAACCGGGTGGACAACGTGTACGGGGACAGGAACTTTGTGTGCTCGTGCCCGCCGGTGGAGGAGTACGCGGAGTTCGAGTTCAGCGAGTAAAGATAAGAGGGGAGAAAGGAGCGGCTCCAGAAAGGCGGGGGCTGCCCTTTCTGGTTACGGTCCCTCTACTCCAGTTTGAACGAAGGGACTGCCCCCCGCTTACACAGGACCATGACCTCCCCTCCCCCGGAGAGCACCCGAGAACCCCCCTTGGGGGCGCGTCACCTTGACCCTCACCGTCCTCCTGCTGGCGCTGCACGCCGCGTGGGTGGCGACGCTGTGGCGCGGCGAGGACTTCCCCGCTTATCCCCACGTTTCTGCTTGCCGGGCCCACATGCATCCTCAGCGCCCAACTCCTGCAGGTGCGTGAACTGGGCTGCGAGCGTACGCAGGGGTTCCTGCTGGGACGCCCCGGCCCACCGAAAGGCCGCACCGCCCCTTGAGCCCGCTTCCCCCACCCTCTACCCTGCCTCCATGACCCCGCCTGATTCCAAGCCCGCCCCAGATCCCGAAACGCTGGAATACATCCAAGCCGTCTTCGACCTTGTGCGGGGGGGTGACGCCCCCCGCCTGGCCGACCTGCTCTCGCGCGGCCTGCCCGCCAACCTCCTGAATCAGAAGGGCGACAGCCTGCTGATGCTCGCCAGCTATCACGGGCATCTGGAAGCGGCGCGTGCTCTCCTGACGCACGGCGCGGATCCCGAACTGCGAAACGACCAGGGCCAGAGCCCGCTTCAGGCGGCGGCCTTCCGGGGAGACGCGGCGATGGTGGAATTGCTGCTCTCGCGGGGCGCTGCCGTGGAAGGAGCCGGAGCCGACGGACGCACACCCCTGATGATGGCCGCCATGTTCAACCGAACCGAGATTGCCCGCCTGCTCCTGGCCCATGGAGCCGACTGGAACGCGCGAGATGCGGGCGGCCTCACCGCCCTGGACTCGGCGCGGGTCATGCATGCGGTGGATACGTCGGCGCTGCTGGAAGGGCTGGAACAGGGTGACGGATGAACGGAAGGCGTTACGCCGCATCTTTTGAGCATCCCTCCTGGTAGGCGCGGGCCTGACTCAAGATTGGAGTGGCTGGTACAGCCCGAACCGAGGAAGCGCCCGAAAGCGGGTGGGGACGACGAGTGGGACCCCACGACAAGCGAACAACCAAGTCTCCTTACGCCCCCTCTCAACCGCGGGGGCCGCCAGCCGCGAACAATACGGCATGGCCGATCACCGCAAGGAGAGCTTCAACCCTCCCGTGGACACGAGCGGCTCACCCGGCCCGGCGGAAGCCCACAACGGACCCCAGGGCCTGAGCCTGGGCACCACGCTGGACACCTCCCGTACCGCAGGGATGGGCGGCAGGGCAGGCACGGTAACGCCCGATATGGATGGCGATACCGGCAGGGCGGCGCCCGCGCCTTCCGGCGAGCCCGAGGACCTGTAATCTGCGGCCCTATTCCCCCCGCTCCGGCCTGATCTTCAGCGCCTGCCGGGCAAGCAGGACGGCCAGCACCACTCCCGCAACGT